>NZ_BAAALD010000080.1:0-1219 GCF_039528095.1 Kitasatospora arboriphila | reverse complement strand
GCCAGGACGTGGGCGGCGGCCGCCGGGTGGCCGCCGTTGCCGTTGCCGACGACCTCGGCCTCCGGCAGGACCGGACAGCACCACGCTCGCGACCGGTCTCCGTCTCACCGGCGAACACACCCGCCGGGGCGGCTTCCGGGCCGTGCCCGATGCCCGGCCGGGCACACGACCAGCCCCACAGGCACCACGTAACCACCATGTACAAGGAGAAAGACATGAAGGCTCACGTCAGCTCGATCCTTCTCGGCGTCCGGGACATGGACCGGGCCAAGCAGTTCTACACCGAGGGACTCGGCTGGAAGATCCAGAGCGACTTCGGCATCTCGGTGTTCTTCGAGTCGGACGGCGCCTCGCCCGTCGGCTTCTACAGCCGCGAAGGCCTGGCCGACCAGGTTGGCACCGGCTCGGAAGGCAGCGGCTTCAGCGGACTGGTTCTCACCTACGTCGTCCGCAGCCAGACGCGGGTCGACGAGATCATGGCAGAGGCCGAGAAGGCCGGCGCCACGATCCTCAAGCCCGCCGGCGCCCTGCCATGGGGCGGCTACGGCGGCACCTTCGCCGACCCGGACGGCTACATCTGGAGCCTCGGCTACAGCGCCCAGGGAACCGACCAGCCCTACGCCGAGTAGCCGCGATCTCCGTCGCACAGCCGTTCGGGACGGCAGGGCGCGTGCCGCTGCCGTCCCGGACGGCTGTGACCCGGGCGCGGGAATCGGGAGCGACGATCAGCGCCGCGCCGGGCGGGCCGGATCCGCGGTGAACCGACAGGACAGCTGAGAGAAGATCATGAGGTTTCGCGCGCACGTCGAGCCACCTGAGCCCATGCGGCCCTCTGAGCCCTTGGCGACCCACCACACATCGGTCAGGCGCGCCGTCTCGCATGCCCGCCGCGGGGCCAGCAAGGCCACTGCACGCTGGACCTCGGGACCCGCGGCATCGAGGGCGTGCACCAGGTCGCTGTCGAAGCGGAGCAGACCGCGGACATCGCTCCCGCGGACGCGGCGCAGCCTCTCGCTCGGCAGCCTGCCGCCCCACTCCCACCTCTCTCAGAAACCATCTCATTTGGTGATTCTGCGGTTGCAGATGAGGGTGGCGGCGATGGTGGCGAGGGCTGCGAAGTGGTCGGCTTTGCGTTCATAGCGGCGGTGGAGTCTGCGGAAGCCGCCGAGCCAGGCGACGGTGCGCTCGATGACCCAGCGGTGCCGGCCGAGGCGGGTCG
>NZ_BAAALD010000079.1:30337-35071 GCF_039528095.1 Kitasatospora arboriphila | reverse complement strand
CCGCCCCCCCCCGGCCTCGCCCCCCCAGGGAGGCCAGCCCGCCCCCGCCCAGCCCGCACCGGCCGCGCCGGACGCCGCCGGGGTGGCGCACGCCGCCACCCAGGTGGCGCACGCCATCGACCTGCCCGGCGGCCCCGGCGCGTCCGGACCCGGTGCGCCCGCGCCCGGCCCCCCGATGCCCCCGCCGCCGGCCGGCATGCCCCCCGTCCCGGGACCGCCGCCGCCCGGCTACGGCTACCCCGGCGCCGGTCCGGTGGGCGCCCCGCCGGCCGTGCCCGCGCCGCCCGCGCCCGCGCCGCAGGCCGCCCCGGTGCCGCCGCCCGCCGCCGGGGTGCCGACCATCGGCCCCGGCACCCAGGCCGTGATCAGCTACCGCCGTCCGGACGGCTCCGAGCAGTCGCTGGTGATGGCCAGCGAGCCCGGCACCCCGCACCCGGAGTGGAAGGCGCTGCAGGAGATGCGCCGCCTCGGCGTGCCGCCGGACCAGGTGCTGGAGTTCCACACCGAGCTGGAGCTGTGCGACCTGCCCGGTGGCTACTGCGCCCGGATGGTGAAGTCCTCCTGGCCGAACGTGCGGATCACCCACACCGTCCCGTACGGTCGCGACCGGCAGGCCCGGCAGGCCGGCATGGCGATGCTGCTGGACCATCTGGACCAGCTGCACCAGCTGGCCGCCGCCCCGCAGCGGCCCCGGCCGGTGCAGGCGCCGCTGCCGCCGCCCGGTGCCGTCCCGCAGCTGCCGCAGATCCCCCCGCAGCAGCTCGGGGCGGAGCTCGGGCAGGCGTTCGGCGGTGCGGTGTTCCGCTTCGAGCAGCGTGCCGTCTCCCGGCAGGGCGTGCCCGAGGCGGTCGCCCAGACGCTGATGTGGGCCGGTCTGCCGCGCGAGTTCCCGCCGTTCTTCTGGGCGCAGGCCCAGGAGGGCCGGCCGATCCCGACGCTGGCCGAGCTGGCCGCCGAGCGCGGCCGCCCGGCAGGCCCGGACTTCGGCGGCTACCTGGTGCTCGGCAACGACTACGGACGGCAGCTGTGCGTCCAGTACGGCACCGCCGCGGTGGTCGCCGTCGACCTGGAGGGAACCGGTGAGCCGCCCCGCTTCGTCAACACCGGCGTGCCGGAGTTCGTCCGCAGCCTCGCCGTCCTCGGCCGGATGTGGCGGCTCCGGTACGGCCTGACGCCGGAGCAGGCCGGTCGCTGGACGACCGACCTGCAGGCCCAGCTGATGGCGGTCGACCCGGCGGCGCTGTACACCCCCGAGGGCTGGTGGGCGGTGCTCCTGGAGCAGCTCTGGGACGGTCTGATGTAGCAGCCCGGGGGCGGGCCGTACGGTCCCGCCCCCGGCCTCGCCTTGTTGGGCTTTCGACCGTATCTGCGCAAAATAGGTCAAGTGGGTGCCCCGTGGGACGCCCGCGAACAGATGCACACCCACAGCACAAGGGGAAGAGCCGATGAGCGACGCCGTCTCCCAGCACGGCTTCACGGTGGCCCGCCGCGGCTACGCCATGGAGCAGGTCGACGCGACCCTCCGGGCGCTGACCGCCGACCGCGACGAGGCCTGGGAGCGGCTCAGCGTGCTCGGGGCCGGTCTGCGGGAGATGGAGAAGCGCCTCGGCGAGATCCTCCGGGCCAAGGAGGACGCGCCCGAGCCCGACTACGGACGGCTCAGCGCCCAGGCCGGCGCGCTCATGCTGATCGCCGAGAACGAGGCCGCGGCCGTCCGTGACAACGCCGCCCGCGACGCCGAGCAGGCCCGGGCCGACGCCGAGCAGGCCGGCAGGGCCGCCGCCCGCGCGGCCGAGACGCACTCCGCGACCGTCCGCGGCGAGGCCGAGCAGGCCGCCCGGGCCACCGAGGACCGCAGCCGCGCCGAGGCCGAGTCGATCCTCGACCAGGCCGAGCAGGACGCCCGGACCACCCACGACACCGCCACCGCCGACGCCGCCCGCACCCGGGTCGCCGCCGCCGAGGCCGAGGAGCGCGCCGAGGACAAGCTCGCCGAGCTGCGGCGCCGCTCCGACGAGATGTTCGCCGAGGCGGAGGCCCGGGCCGACGCCGAGGAGGCCAAGATCACCTCCGGTGCGGAGCGCCGCCTGCGGGAGGCCGAGCAGCACCGCGAGGACATCCTCGCGGAGATCCGCGCCATCGAGGGCGCCGCCCAGAAGCGCGCCGAGGACCTGCTCGCCGCCGCCCGCCGCAAGGCCGACAACATCCGCTCCAACAGCGAGTCGGACCAGTCCGACTTCGCCGCGCGGCACGCCGAGATGCAGGAGCGCCTCGACACCGTCAAGCAGACCCTCGCGGAGCTGACCGGCGCCGCCCTCGGCAGCATCGAGCCCGGCAGCCGCCCGGCCGCACTGGAGGCCGCGGCCAAGGAGGCGAACGAGCCCGAGCTGACCCTCGACCTGCTGCTGAAGAAGCCGCTGCCGGCCGCGGAGGCGCCTGCCGTCGAGGCCGAGCCGGCGACCGTCCCCGAGGAGGCCGCGGCCGAGGTGCGCACCGAGGCCGCCGAGCAGGCCGCCCCGGTGGAGAACGCCGCCGAGGAGCCCGGGGCCGAGCCGAAGATCGTCCCCAAGATCGTCATCGTGGACGACGGCATCGACCACGACACCCGCCCCAACCGGGTCACCCGCCGCGGCTGAGCGGCCGCCCTGGGCTCACAGCACCTCGACCGCGGCCCCCGTCAGCCGCCGCCGGCAGTCCAGCACGTACTGCGCGTGCTCGGTGATGCCCGCGTAGTCGAACTCGTCGTGGTCGGCGAGCAGCACCACCGCGTCGGCGGCGGCCAGCTCCTCCGGCGTCGCCTCGACGCGGTGGACGGTGGCCAGCGGGTCGCCCTCGTGGTCGGGGGAGGCGGTGCGCTGGCCGGGGACGGTGGGTTCGGCGACGTGGACGCCGGCCACCACGTGCGGGTCGGCGGCGCGGACCTCGGCGCCCATCCTGGTCAGCAGCTCGACCACCCGGGCGGCCGGGGTCTCCCGGGCGTCGCCGGTGTTCTTCTTGTAGGCGAGGCCGAGGACGAGGATCCGGGAGCCGTTGACGGAGCGGCGCCGCTCGTTGAGCGCCTCGGTGAGGCGCTGCACCACGTAGTCCGGCATGTGGCTGTTGACGTCGTTGGCCAGTTCCACGAAGCGGAAGGACCGGCCGAGGGTCCGCTCGACCCGCCAGGACAGGTAGGACGGGTCGATCGGCAGGCAGTGGCCGCCGACGCCCGGCCCCGGGGTGAACCGCAGGTAGCCGAAGGGCTTGGTGGAGGCCGCGTCGATGGCCTCCCACACGTCGATGCCGAGGTCGTGGGCGAACATCGCCAGCTCGTTGACCAGGGCGATGTTCACGTGCCGGAAGGTGTTCTCCAGCAGCTTGGTCAGCTCGGCCTCCTTGCAGGAGGAGACCGGCACGGTGCGCTCCACCAGCTGCCCGTAGAAGCCCTCGACCGCGGCCAGCCCCTCCGCCGTCGTGCCGGAGACGACCTTCGGGGTGTTCTCCAGCTTCCACCGCGGGTTGCCCGGGTCGATCCGCTCGGGGGAGTAGCCGAGGTGGAAGTCGTCACCGGCCCGCAGCCCGGAGCCCTCCTCCAGCAGCGGGGCCAGAAGCTCCTCGGTGGTGCCCGGGTAGGTGGTGGACTCCAGGACGACGGTCGCGCCGGGCCGCAGGTGGCGGGCGAGCAGCTGCGCCGAGGCCTCGATGTACGACAGGTCGGGGGCGCCGTCGCGCAGCGGGGTGGGCACGGTGATCACCGCGATGTCGAAGCCGGCCACGTCCGAGGGGTCGGCCGAGGGCAGGTAGGCGCCGCTGTCGAGGAGCGGCTGCAGCCGGCTGCCGGGGATGTCCTCGACGTAGGACTCGCCGACCGCGAGCCGCTTGATGCGCCGCTCGTCGACGTCGTACCCGACCACGGTGTGCCCGACCTCGGCGGCCCGGACGGCCAGCGGCAGTCCGACGTAGCCCTGCCCTGCGATGACCACGCGCATGACGAAGTACCCCCTCCATCGCGACGGTGCGCACACCCTCTGCGGGGCGGGCCCACACCTTCTTCACACGAGGGTACGGAGGGCGTGCCGGTGCGTGGGCGGCTTCGGGCAAACGCGTGCGTCCGGCACAACCGGGCCTTCCGGCCCAGCGGTTGACAGGGCGTGCCGACGGTCATGGGATGGACGTATGAACGAGCCGCCGCACGAGGCACTGGTGCTGCTCGCCCCCGTCGAGGGGGTGCTCGACCGCCTGCGGGAACTGGTGGCGGTGACCCAGCTGGGCTCGCAGCGGGTGGTCTTGGCCGTGGTCGGGGAGGGGCAGCGGGAGAAGGTCCTCGCACTGCCCGGAGTCCTCGGGGTCTACACCGACGCCGTGCCGGACACCGCCCGCCGGGTCTTCTCGCCGGGGGAGCAGTTGTTCGTCTCGGCCTGGGAGGCGCGGGCCCGGCCCAAGGAGCGGCCCGGTGACGGGCTGGCCTGGGACGACCCCGGCTTCCGGCCGCCGGACCGGCCGACGGGCGGGCCGTCCTGACGACCTCCGGCCGCTGACGACCTCCGGCCGCTGACGACCTCCGGGCTGCTGGCGACCTCCGGCCGCTGCTGACACCGGGCGGCCCCGACGACGGGCGGCCCGTCCTGGGACGGGCCGCCCGCGGGGCACGGTCACCGGCAGCGGCCGGTCACCCGGAGTGCCGGGTCACAGGAGCCGCCACGGGCCGTTCCAGTGGAAGGCGGGTCCGGAGTCGCGCCAGAAGAACTGCAGGGTGTC
>NZ_BAAALD010000079.1:1834-30239 GCF_039528095.1 Kitasatospora arboriphila | reverse complement strand
GTTCGAGGTTGCCCGGGGACCCGAAGTTACTCTGGATCATGGTGAGGGCGTCGACCTGGCCGAGGTCCTGGGCGAAGGTGAAGGGTGCGCTCCAGGGCATGGCGGGGTCGTCGTTGTTGCGCCACATGAAGCCGATGCCGCCGCCGGCCGCGGGGTAGACGAGTTCGAAGTTGCCCTGGTGGCCGAAGCGGCTCTGGATGAGGGCGGGGTTGCCGGCGGCGCCGGTGGCGATCTGGTAGGGGCCGTTCCAGTGGAAGGCGGGTCCGGAGTCGCGCCAGAAGAACTGCAGGGTGTCGCGGACGCGGGCGATGAGTTCGAGGTTGCCCGGGGACCCGTAGTTGCTCTGGATCATGGTGAGGGCGTCGACCCGGCCCAGCTCCTGGCCGAACTGGGTCGGCTCGCCCCAGGGCAGGTTCGGGTCGTCGTTGTTGCGCCACAGGAAGTCGATGCCGTCGTAGGCCGAGGGCACGGTGAGCTCGAAGTTGCCGTTGAGGCCGAACCGGCCCTGGAGCAGCGCGGGGTTGCCCGCCACGTTGGTGGCCCAGCCGAGGTGGCTCGGCGTCCGCGGGCAGAGCGCGAAGGTGTTGGCCCGCATGAGGCAGTCGACGCCGTCCGCCGCGCAGTTCTCGCAGTTGCTGTTGGGGGTGCCGAACCGGCCCCAGCTGCCGCCGCAGTCGCACCCGCTGGCGGCGTACTCGTCGGGGCAGCCGAAGATGTGCCCGGTCTCGTGGGCGAACACCCGGTCGATGTTGTCCGGGCCCCAGCCGTCGTTTGCGTAGTTCATGACGATCCGCGGACCGCCGATGGACGCGTACGCGAAGTGCACCAGCGGGTACTTGGTGAAGAAGCCGCAGTAGGTCCACCGCGTGCCGAAGCGGTTGCGGATGTCGTTGACGTAGGACACCACGCCGTTCCAGTCGGCGCTGTAGCCGAGCGCCCCCATGGCGGGGTCGCGCCACAGCGCCTCCAGGTCGGCGGCGCCCGGGTCGGCCGCGGTGTCGATCCGCACGATCTGGATGTCGTAGGTGAAGGTGATCCCGGCGGCCGGGTTGGTGGTCGAGTACCAGCTGAGGCCGTTCTGGACCTCGGCCACCACCTTGGTGCGCTCGGCCTCGGTGAACTGCAGGTCGGCCGTCGGCCCCTCGACGATCACGATGCCGACGGCGACGCTGCCCTCCAGGTAGGAGCTGGTGGGGGCGGGTGCCGGGGCACCGGCGAAGCCGGGGGCGCCGAGGTCGACCTCGGGGGTGGGGACGACGGTGGTGCAGGACCCGAGAGAGGTCCAGAGCTCGCCGTCGCGCGGGCGGGCCCGCTTCACCGCGCGATAGGTCGGGGTCTCGCGCAGTCTCAGCGCCTTGACGCCCAGTGCCTCCACCTGGGTCATCAGCGGCAGCTCGTCGTCCGGGACCTCGGTGGCGCCGTTGCTCCCGCCCGTGGGCTGGACGACGTTGACGCGGCCGTAGCGGTGCAGCACCGGGGTCGCCTCGGGGAGGGCGGTCTGCGGGTCGGGGGGTGCCGGGGGCGCCTCACGGGCGTCCATCACGGCGAGTTCGTGGATGTTCAGGTCGCCGGCCATGGCTTGGCTCCTGTTCGCATGTTCGGGTGGGTTGCGTGCGGAGGGGGCCGGCCGGACGCCGTGCCGTCACCGGAGACCTGGGGGGCTCGCTCCGGGAGTAGGGCCGCCCTGCCGACGCCGGGAGGGTTCCCCCTGCTGTCATGCGCATATCGTGAAAAAAGGGGCGCAAAGGGAGCATTCGGAACATTGCCGTGCGCCTCTCCGGGCGGGCCGGGGCAGGAAGGGACGCGTACCGGGCCCGGAAGGGCAGGGCGCGCACCACGGGAAAGGGCGAGGCCCGGGCGCCCCCGCGAAGGGGCCGCCCGGGCCTCCACATCTGCCGGCCGCCCCCACCCAGGGCCGTCCGGCCTTCGCACTCCCGACCCCCATCGGGCTGCGACGGCGCCGCTGCAGCCATCCCCCACGGTTGGGTGCGGCGGGCACGTGAACCATCCTGCGCGGCGTCCATGGACGGGCAGTGACAGGAGTATGTCGAGTTCTTGACGTTCTGCCCTGCTGTGTGCCGTCCGCCCCGCCCGGTGCACGGGGTGTCCGGGGGCGGCGCGGCGTAGGCTGGACACCCCCGGGGCGTTCCGCGTGCCGGGCCGTTCGCGTTGCCCGGCCGACCGCTCGGCGCCGGGCCCTCCAGCCGTGGAGCCAACAAGCATGAGCCTGTCCGGACTGCTCGATGTCGTCGTTCGGGACGCCGCCCTCGCCGAGGCGATCGAAGCGGCGGCCACGGGCCACAGGCAGCACCTCGACCTCGTCGGACCGTCGGCCGCGCGGCCGTTCGCCGTCGCCGCGCTGGCCCGCTCGCTGGCCGCGAAGGCCGGCGAGAGCGGCCGCCCGGTGCTCGCCGTCACCGCCACCGGCCGGGAGGCCGAGGACCTCGCGGCCAGCCTGCGCTCGCTGCTGCCCGCCGACGCCGTCGCCGAGTTCCCGGCCTGGGAGACCCTGCCGCACGAGCGGCTCTCCCCGCGCTCGGACACCGTCGGCCGGCGCCTCGCGGTGCTGCGCCGGATCGTCCACCCGCGGGCCGACGACGCGGCGGCCGGGCCGGTGCAGGTGATCGTGGCACCCGTCCGCTCGGTGCTGCAGCCGCAGGTGAAGGGGCTGGCCGAGCTGGAGCCGGTGGCGCTGCAGCGCGGCGAGCAGCACGACCTGGACGCCGTCGCGCACCGGCTGGCCGCGGCCGCCTACGCCCGGGTGGAACTGGTCGAGAAGCGCGGCGAGTTCGCGGTGCGCGGCGGCATCCTGGACGTCTTCCCGCCGACCGAGGAACACCCGCTGCGGGTGGAGTTCTGGGGCGACGACGTCGAGGAGATCCGCTACTTCAAGGTGGCCGACCAGCGCTCGCTGGAGATCGCCGAGCACGGGCTGTGGGCCCCGCCCTGCCGTGAGCTGCTGCTGACCGACGAGGTGCGGGCACGGGCCGCCGAGCTGGCCGTCCGGCAACCGGGGCTGGTGGAGATCCTGGACAAGATCGCCGAGGGCATCGCGGTCGAGGGCATGGAGTCGCTCGCGCCCGTCCTGGTGGACGACATGGAACTGCTGCTGGACGTGCTGCCCAAGGGCTCGATCGCGGTGGTCTGCGACCCGGAGCGGGTCCGCACCCGGGCGGCCGACCTGGTCGCGACCAGCCACGAGTTCCTGCAGGCGTCCTGGGTGGCCGCGGCCTCCGGCGGCGACCGGCCGATCGACGTCGAGGAGATCGACGTCTCGGCGGCCTCGCTGTGGTCGCTGGCGGACGTCCGCGAGCACGCCGCGGAGATCGGGCTGCCGTGGTGGTCGGTCAGCCCGTTCGCCACCAGCGACTCCACGGTCAGCGGCATCCTCGAGTTCGACGCGGACACCCTGACGCTGGGGATGCACGCCGTCGAGGCGTACCGCGGCGACACCGCCCGGGCCATCGCCGACGCCAAGGAGCGGCTGAACGCCGACTGGCGGGTCGTCATGGTGACGGAGGGCCACGGCCCGGCCTCCCGGCTCGCCGAGGTGCTCTCCGGCGAGGGCATCCCGGCCCGGCTGGTCGCCGACCTCGCCGAGGCGCCGACCCGCGACGTCGTGTACGTCTCCTGCGGCTCGATCGAGCACGGCTTCGTCGACGAGGCGCTGAAGCTCACCGTCGTCACCGAGACCGACCTGTCCGGGCAGCGCTCCTCCACCAAGGACATGCGCCGGATGCCGTCCCGGCGCCGCAACGCCATCGACCCGCTCGCGCTGACCGCCGGCGACTTCGTGGTGCACGAGCAGCACGGCGTCGGCAAGTACGTGGAGATGGTGCAGCGCACCGTGCAGGGCGCCACCCGCGAGTACCTGGTGCTGGAGTACGCGCCCGCCAAGCGCGGCCACCCCGGCGACCGGCTGTTCGTGCCGTCCGACCAGCTCGACCAGGTCACCAAGTACGTCGGCGGCGAGGCACCGACCCTGCACCGGCTCGGCGGCGCGGACTGGGCGAAGACCAAGCAGCGCGCCAAGAAGGCGGTCAGGGAGATCGCCGCCGACCTGATCAAGCTGTACTCGGCCCGGATGGCGGCCCCCGGCCACGCCTTCGGCCCGGACACCCCGTGGCAGCGCGAACTGGAGGACGCCTTCCCGTACGCGGAGACCCCGGACCAGCTGACCACCATCGGCGAGGTCAAGGCCGACATGGAGAAGTCCGTCCCGATGGACCGGCTGATCTGCGGCGACGTCGGCTACGGCAAGACCGAGATCGCGGTGCGCGCGGCCTTCAAGGCGGTGCAGGACGGCAAGCAGGTCGCGGTGCTGGTGCCGACCACCCTGCTCGTCCAGCAGCACTTCTCGACCTTCGCCGAGCGGTACGCCAACTTCCCGGTGAACGTGAAGGCGCTCTCCCGGTTCCAGACCGACAGCGAGGCGAAGGCCGTCCTGGAGGGCCTCTTCGAGGGCTCGGTGGACGTGGTCATCGGCACCCACCGGCTGTTCTCCTCGGAGACCCGCTTCAAGGACCTCGGCCTGGTCATCGTCGACGAGGAGCAGCGCTTCGGCGTCGAGCACAAGGAGCAGCTGAAGAAGCTCCGGGCCAACGTCGACGTGCTGACCATGTCGGCGACGCCGATCCCGCGCACCCTGGAGATGGCCGTCACCGGCATCCGCGAGATGTCCACCATCACCACCCCGCCGGAGGAGCGGCACCCCGTGCTGACCTTCGTCGGCCCGTACGACGAGAAGCAGATCGCCGCCGCCGTCCGCCGTGAACTCCTGCGCGAGGGCCAGGTGTTCTACATCCACAACCGGGTCGAGTCGATCGACAAGGCGGCCGCCCGGCTGAAGGACCTCGTCCCCGAGGCGCGGGTCGCCACCGCGCACGGACAGATGGGCGAGACCCAGCTGGAGAAGGTCGTCGTCGACTTCTGGGAGAAGGAGTTCGACGTCCTGGTGTCGACGACGATCGTCGAGTCCGGCATCGACATCTCCAACGCCAACACCCTGATCGTGGAGCGCGGCGACACCTTCGGCCTCTCCCAGCTGCACCAGCTGCGCGGCCGCGTCGGCCGCGGCCGGGAGCGCGGCTACGCCTACATGCTGTACCCGCCGGAGAAGCCGCTCACCGAGACCGCCCACGAGCGGCTCGCCACCATCGCCCAGCACACCGAGATGGGCGCCGGCATGTACGTCGCCATGAAGGACCTGGAGATCCGCGGCGCCGGCAACCTGCTCGGCGGCGAGCAGTCCGGCCACATCGCCGGGGTCGGCTTCGACCTCTACATGCGGATGGTCGGCGAGGCGGTGGCGGAGTTCCGGGAGTCGCTGGAGAGCGGCGGCGAGCCGGAGGAGGAGCCGCTGGAGGTGAAGATCGAGCTGCCGGTCGACGCCCACGTGCCGCACGACTACGCCCCCGGCGAGCGCCTGCGGCTGCAGGCCTACCGCTCGATCGCGGCGGTCAACTCGGAGGAGGACATCGTCCACGTCCGGGAGGAGCTCACCGACCGCTACGGCAAGCTGCCGGAGCCGGTGGAGAACCTGCTGATGGTGGCGGGCCTCAGGTTGTACTCCCGGCGGTGCGGCATCGCCGACATCACCCTGCAGGGCAACTTCGTCCGCTTCGGACCGGTGGAACTGCGCGAATCGCAGCAGCTGCGGCTGAACCGGCTCTACCCGCGCACCCAGATCAAGGCGACCACCTCGCAGCTGCTGGTGCCGCGGCCGGTGAGCGGCGGCCGGATCGGCGGCAAGCCGCTGCTCGGCCGTGAACTCCTCGCCTGGAGCACGGAGTTCCTCACCACCATGTTCGACGACCTGGCGGGCGCGAAGCGCTGACGCCCCGCCGCGGACGGACCGGCCGGCCCCGGCGGGCCGGTCCGTCCGCGATCACGGCAGGTCGCACGGGCCGAGCGGCGGTCGCGAGAGGAAGTGCGGAGCGGCCAGGTGGAGCTGTACCACCTCGACCGCGACGCACACCGCGGCGAGGCCGAGCAGTACCCGCAGCCCGATCGCCGCGCGTCGGCTCCGTGCTGCCTCCGGCAACCTCCCGGCCGCCACCAGGTGGTGGCACAGTGCGAGGGCGGCGGCGCCCGCCAGCAGGCCGGCCAGGCCGACGACCCGGGCCGTGACGAGGATTCCAGGGTCGGGGTCGCACGCCGCCACCGCGCGGTGGCCGATGCGCTGGGCGGCGAGGTGCAGGGAGCAGACGAGCCCGGCCGCCACGAGGACGAGGACCGTGTGCAGCGCGCGCCGCTGTCCGTACCGGCGGTCGGCAAGGCGGCCGGTGCGGGCGGCCGCGGTCACAGGCACCTCGCGTGGTGCGGGCCGATGTGGGGGAGGAGAGCGTGCAGCGTCATCGCCTCGGCGGCGAGGCACAGCACCCCGACGGTGACCATCGTCTGCAGCAGCGGTACCAGCAGGGGCTGTTCGCCCGGCAGACCCCGGGTGCCCGTCCGCAGCAGGACCGGGATGACGGCGAGGGCGCCGCCGCCGAGCACCACCCCGGCCCAGGCGGCAGCCAGCGCGGCAGCGGGCAGCCCGGGGCTGTCGAGGCACGCCGCCAGTGGCGCCGTCACGAACCGGCCGTCCGCGGCCTTGGCGCAGAGCGAGCAGGCGAGCCCCAGCAGGACGGAGGCGGTGAGCAGGACCGCCAGGCGGTTCCACCTTCGGCAGCGCTCGGCGGTTGCGGTGTGCGTCATGGGTCGGCCCCCGTCCGGTGCGACGGGAACGTCGCGCACCTTCAGGACCCTGGCCTTCGGCTCCGTCACAGGGCCGGCGGAGCCGGTCGCCCGAGACCGGAGCAGGCGCTGTCCTGGTGGCCGGTCCGCAGGTCGGCCGTGCGGACGCCCTCCGCCTGGAACAGCACGCCGGCCACGGCCAGCGGCAGCATCGCGCAGAGCAGGGCGTGCCCGGCACCCACCGGGTGGGAACGGGCACGGAAGACCACCGCCAGCAGCCATCCGCCCCAGAGGGCGGCGGTGGCGCCCGCGGCGAGTGCCGTCCAGGCCAGCGGCAGCACGTACCACGGGGCTCCCGGGCTGTCGTGGCACCGGGAGACCACGGCCCGTACGGCGCTGTCCGACGTGAACGCGGGGACGGTGCAGGCCCAGCCCGCGAGCATCAGCAGAAGGGGGCCGCGGGCTCGGGCCCGGAACGGCGGTGCGTGACGGCTCGCCATGCGGGAGGCGATGCCTCACCGCTCCGCCGGGGCCCGGTCGGCGGCCGCCGAATCCCGCGGTGTCCCGGTGCGGACGTGGATGTCGTTCACAGTTCCCCCTTTGCCGCCGTGCCGCCGGCGACGGCACATGCGGTCCCGATCCTGACGGGGCGGGGTGACAACGCGAGGCCGGAGCGGTGCCTCGTCGCGAACTGTCGCAGGATCAGGACCGGGATGTGACCCGGTCAGGCGAGCTTCCACTGGCCGGTCTGGTCGGCCATGCCGCTGTCCAGGGTGAACTGGACCTTGTCGAGGACGGCGTCCTTGGGCACCTCGAAGGTCAGGAAGCCGAGGCCGCTCTCGCCGGGGGCGATGTTCACCGAGCCGGAGAAGCCCTGGCCGGCCTTGGTGTCGTAGAGGCTGGTGGTGAAGGACTGGCCCTGGGCGTCCAGCAGCTTGGCGCTGTTGGCGGGGGCGTCGCTGTAGGCCTTGCCGGTGGGCTTGATCCGGAACTGGACGGAGACGAAGCGCTTGCCGTCGGCGGGCTTGCTGAACTCGTCCTCGCCCTCGGCGTTGTCGACCACCTTGACCACCGTGACGTCGGCGGTGGTGGTCTTCTCGAAGCCCTTGAGCGCGATGGTGTCGCCGACCTTGGCGGGCGCCGCGGCGGCGGGCTTGGCGGCGCCGCCGGCGGAGGCCGGTGCGCCGGCGGCGGGCTTCTTGGCCTCGGTGGAGACCGAGGAGTCGCCGGTGTTGCAGGCGGTGGCGCCCAGCGCGACCAGCGAGGCGGCGAGCAGGGCGGCGGCGGAGCGGCGGGCGGTGCTGCGGTTCATGGCGTGAACTCCCAACGGTGGCTGGTTGA
Source organism: Kitasatospora arboriphila (assembly GCF_039528095.1). Taxonomy (NCBI): domain Bacteria; kingdom Bacillati; phylum Actinomycetota; class Actinomycetes; order Kitasatosporales; family Streptomycetaceae; genus Kitasatospora; species Kitasatospora arboriphila. The sequence goes on along the minus strand of NZ_BAAALD010000079.1, from coordinate 22,220 downwards.
TTCGCCGCGGCTGCGGGCCGTTTCGGCGATGACCGGATCACACCATGAGCTGTGAACGCTGTCAACGGTGATTCATGAAACGCCTCTGTTCACGTGTGAACGATGGCGGGTTCGCGCATGGCTATGCTGGGCGGTCACACGCGCGCCGTGGACGGCAGCACCGCCTCCTCCGGCCCCGCCCGCCGCCCGACCGAGGAGCCCCGATGCCGGACCGTCCCGAGGTGACCGCCGTCGAGATCGCCCGCCTGGCCGGGGTCGGACGGGCCGCCGTGAGCAACTGGCGCCGCCGCCACCCCGACTTCCCGCAGCCCGCCGGCGGCACCGACACCAGCCCGACCTTCCGCCTCGACGAGGTGGAGCACTGGCTCCGCAGCCAGGGCAAGATCGCCGAACTGCCCCTGCTGGAACGCGTCCGGCAGCAGCTGGAGACCCTCCGCGACCCGGACGGCCACCCGGCCGCGCCCCTGATCGCCGCCGGCGCCCTGCTGCTGCAACTGCACCGCGACCCCGCCGGCTGGCAGGCCCTGCGCGAGGAGCCCGACACCCGGCTCGCCACCGCACTGCCCCGCCTGCTGCAGCACACCGCGCAGACCGCGCTCGGCCCGGACGGCGCCGCCCTCCTCGCCCTGCCCCGGCTGGCCGGCGCCACCTACCTCGACCTCGTCCGGATGCTCGAACGGCTCGCCGCCGAGCACGGCCCCACCGGCGCGTACGAGCACCTGCTCGCCCGGCACGGCGAGGCCGCCGCCCGGCCGAGCACCGCCACCCCGCCCGAGGCCGCCGCGCTGCTGGCCGAGCTGGCCGCCCCGGCCGCCCCGGACGGTCCCCTCGACGCGGGCGGCACCCCGCACACCGTCCTCGACCCGGCCTGCGGACTCGGCGCCCTGCTGCTCGCCGCCGGCCCCGGCGCCGACCGCCGCGGCCAGGACCTCGACCCGGTGCACACCGCCCTCGCCCTGCTGCGGCTCGCCCTCCACACCCCGCCCGGCACGCCGGGCCCGCTCGCCCTCGACCTCCGCCCCGGCGACTCGCTCCGGGCCGACGCCCACCCCGGCCTCGCCGCCGACGCCGTGCTCTGCCAGCCGCCCTACAACGAGCGCGACTGGGGCCACGACGAGCTCCAGTACGACTCCCGCTGGCCCGGCGGGCTCGTCCCGCCGCGCGGCGAGTCCGAACTCGCCTGGGTACTGCACTGCCTCGCGCACACCCGCCCCGGCGGACTCGCCGCCCTGCTGCTGCCGCCCACCGTCGCCTCCCGCCGGGCCGGCCGCCGGATCCGCGCCGAACTCGTCCGCTCCGGCGCGCTGCGCGCCGTCGTCGCCCTGCCCGCCGGCACCGCCCCGCCGTACGGCGTCCCGCTGCACCTGTGGCTGCTGCGCGGCCCCCGCCCGGGCGACGACTTCCGCCGCGTCCTGCTGCTCGACGCCGCCGCGGCCCACCCCGCCGCCGAGGGCGGCCGCGACCGGGTCGACTGGCCCGCCCTGCACCGCACCGTCCTCGACACCTGGCGGGCCTTCGACGCCGCCGCCCGCACCGGCGCACCGCTGCCCGCCGACCGGCCCGGTGTCCACAGCGCGGCGCCCGCCCTCGACCTGCTCGACGACGAGACCGACCTCTCGCCGGCCCGCCACCTGCCCGCCGCGGCCCCGGACGGCGGCGCGGCCGCCCTGCACCACCTGCAGGCCCGGCTCGCGGAGCTGCTGGCCGGCCCGGCCGACCCGGCCCCCGCCCTGCCCGCCGTCTCCGACACCCCGTCACCCGCCGCCGCGCCGCTGGTGACCGTCGGCGAACTCGCCCGTGCCGGCGCCCTGGAGGTGCACTCCAGCGGCCAGGGCGTGCTGCCGGCCGCGTCCGGCGACGGCCCGCCCGGCATCCCCGTCCTCACCGACCAGGACCTGCTCACCGGCGCCGCCCCCACCGCCACCGCGCCGGCCGGCGGCACCCCGCTCACCACCCGCCCCGGCGACGTCCTCGTCCCCGCCCTCGGCGGCGGCACCGCCCGGGTGGTGCGGGCCGGCGACCCGCTGGACGGCGTCGCCCTCGGGCCCCGCCTGCACCTGCTGCGCCCCGACCCGGCCCAGCTCGACCCGGACTTCCTGGCGGGCGTGCTGCGGGCCACCGGCAGCGCCCGCCGGGCCAGCAGCTACGCCTCCACCACCACCCGGTTGGACGTCCGCCGGGTGGAGCTGCCGAGGGTCCCGCCCGAGCGCCAGCGCGCACTCGGCGCGGCCTTCCGCCGGATCGCCGACTTCGAGGCCGCCCTCGACCGGGCCACCGCCCTCGGCCGCAGCCTCGCCCAGGGGCTCACCGACGGCCTGGCCGCAGGCGGTCTGACGGAGCGGTAGCGCCCGTCCGGGCGGGCCTGACCGTACGTCGGGCGGGGCGGGTGCGCCACGGGGCGGAAAGGCCCTGCTGGGTCGGGCGGTGTGACGGTACGGTGTGCGACACACCCTCGACCCCGCACAGGAGCGCCCATGTCCGGCCCCCTGTACGGGCAGCCAGCGCCCAGCGCCGGCGGCCCGTTCAGCCTGCTCCACAGGATCCTCGTCTGCCTGGTGCCGCTGCTGACCTTCGGTCTGCTCGGCATGACGCCGTCGGTCCTGCTCGCCGCGCGCCGCCGCCGGGCCGTGGACGTGCTCGGCGCGGTGTTCTTCGGGCTCGTCCAGCTGACCATGTACGTCGTCCTCGGCCTCTCGCCGAAGGAGACCACCGGCACCTGGTACGCCGACGTGACCGGGCTGACCGCGATCGTGCTCTGGATCGGCGCGCCCGCCCACTTCCTGATCATGGACAGTGCGGCCATCTGGGGCCGCGGGAAGGGCGCCGTCCCCGCCCCGTGGCCGCCGCAGGGACTCCTGCTGCCGAGCCCCTACCCGCCCGGCGCGCCCACCCGGACGGGGCCGGTCCAGCAGGCCCCGGCGTACTACCAGCCGCAGCAGCACCAGCCGCAGCCGCAACAGCACCAGCCGCCCTACCAGCCGCAGCAGACCGCGCCCGCCCCGCACCCGCCCACCGTCCGGGCCGCCCCCGGCAGCGACGACCTGCAGCAGCTCGGTGAACTGCTGCGCCGGCAGGCCGGGGACGGCCGGCCGTGACCGGAGCGCGGGTCGTCGACGGCCGCTACCGGCTCACCGAGAAGATCGGCCACGGCGGCATGGGCCAGGTCTGGGCCGGCCACGACCAACGGCTCGACCGCCGGGTCGCCGTCAAGCTGCTCCGCACCGACCTGCTCGGCCCCGAGGACGCCACCCGCAGCCGCGGCGACGAACTGCGCCGCCGCTTCCTGCGGGAGAGCCGGATCAGCGCCGCCCTCGACCACCCCGGGCTGGTCACGGTCTTCGACGCCGGCACCGACGGCGGCGAGCTCTACCTCGTCATGCAGCAGGTGCCCGGCGTCAGCCTCGCCGACCTGCTCGCCGAGGACGGCCCGCTGACCGTCGACCGCGCCGTCGCCACCGCCGCCCAGCTCTGCTCCGCGCTCGCCGCCGTGCACGCCGTGCCGGTCGTCCACCGCGACCTGAAGCCCAGCAACGTGATGCTCCGTCCGGACGGCCGGACCGTCCTGCTGGACCTCGGCATCGCCACCGCCCTCGACCCGGACGCCACCCGGCTCACCCTCACCGGCACCCCGATCGGCAGCCCCGCCTACATGGCCCCCGAGCAGGCCCTCGCCGCCGGCGTCGACCCCCGCAGCGACCTCTACGCGCTCGGCTGCCTGCTGCACGAGATGCTCACCGGCGACGCCCCGTTCACCGCCCCCACCGCCCTCGGCGTGCTGCGCCGGCACGTGGACGAGCCGCCGCCCCCGCTGCGCGAGCTGCGCCCCGACGTCCCGGCCGCCCTGGAGCACCTCGTCCTCGCGCTGCTCGCCAAGCAGCCCGCCGACCGCCCCGCCGACGCCCAGCAGGTCCACGCGGTGCTGCTGCCGCTGCTCCCCGGGCCGTCCGCCGGACCGCAGCCGCCCTACGGCCCGCTGCCCGACCCGGCCCGCCCCTTCCGACACCCGCACCACCCGGCCCCCGCCCGCACCGCCGCCCCCGCCCCCGCACGGCTGACACTGCCGGCCCCGGCAACCCCGGCCGACCCGGTCCCCGTGCTGATGGCGGCCGTCCCGCCGCAGGCCGCCGAGCCGGACGAGGACCTCGCCGCCGACTGCGCCAGGCTCTCCGACCTGGTCGCCGCCCGGCGCCACACCGAGGTCGTCGACCTCGCCGCCGGACTGCTGCCCCGGATCGCCGCCGCCCAGGGCGACGGCGCCCCGCTGCTGCACACCGTCCGGACCATCCGCGCCCGCACCCTGCTGGAGGAGGGGCGCGCCGAGGAGGCGCTCGCCGAGTACCGGGTGCTCGCCGCCGCCACCGCCGCCGAGCGCGGCCCCTACGACCCGGCGGCGCTCGACCACCGGCAGCGCGCCGCCGACTGCCTGGAACGCCTCGGCCGCGCCGGCGACGCGCTCGCCGAGTACCGGGCGCTCACCGCGGCCCTGCAGCCCGACTCCGACCGGGCGCTGGAGGTCCGCGAGCGCACCGGCCGGCTGCTCACCGCCGCCGGGGACCACGACGGGGCCTGGCACACCCTGCTCGAACTCCTGCTGGACACCGAGCGCCGCCGCGGCCCGCACCACGCCGACGTCCGTCGGCTGCGGGCGCTGCTCGACCGGATCGGCAGCCTGCGCACCGCCACCCTGCTGCGCGGCGCGACCCCGCGGGCGGCCCCCACGCCGCCCCCCGCGCGGCCCGCCGGGCCGCCGGGCGCCGGACGGCCCGACCCGCGGCTGTTCGGCCCGGCCACGCCGCCGCCGACCCCGGTGCCCGGGAACCCCTACGCCGCGGGCGGCTGAGCCCGGACGGCCCCGCCCTCCGCCCCCGCGGCGGGGGTCTGGGCAACACGCGGACGGCTGCCTATTGTTCACTCCAGTCAGGAGAACCACCGGGCGCCCATCGCGCCCCGCGCACGGACCCACACAGCCCCACCCACCGCACGGGAGGCCCCACGTGATCCGCACCCGCTCCGTCCCCCGCCCGGCCCGGACGGCCGCCGGGATCCTGCTCGCGGCCGCCGTGCTGACCGCGTGCGGAGGCTCGCCGGCCCACCAGGGCGCGGCGGCGGTGGTCGGCGACGAGCGGATCCCGATCGCGGCCGTGCAGGCCAAGGTCACCGAACTGCGGGACGCGGCGGCCGCGGCCTCCCCGGGCGGCAGCGGCACCGGCACCGAGCAGGCCGGCCTGGTCCGGCGGACGGTCGCCGAACTCGTCCTCGACCGGGTGATCGCCCGCGCCCTCGCCGACCGCGGCCTCACCGTCTCCGAGGGCGAGATCGCTCAGGCCCGGCAGGCCGACGCCCAGCTGCTCGGCGGCGACGCGGCCCTGCAGCGCCAGCTGCTGCTCCGCCAGGGCGTCGCCCCCGCCGACGTCCCCGGCTTCTACCGGCAGCAGATCGGCATCAAGAAGATCGCCTCGGCGGCCGGCCAGGACGCCCGGACCGAGCCGGGCGACGCCGTGGTCCGCAAGGCCCTCGCCGACGCCGGCCGGGAGCTCCGGGTCGAGGTCAACCCCCGCTACGGCCGCTGGGACCCGCAGCAGATCGCCCTGGTCGACAGCACCACCGACTGGCTGCCGCAGCGCGCGCCGTCCGCCTGACCGGTCCGCCCGCGGCGCCCGGCGGGACGCGTCGGGGCGCCGCCGAGGGACGGTAGGTTCGGGGGTGTGGAGACTCCGAAGCTGATCCTGCTGACCACCACCCACCGGGTCGCCCCCGGCCTGCTGTCCTGGCCCGCCTGGGAGGCCCTGCGGTCGGCCGGCCGGGTGCTGGCCGCCGACCCGGAGCACCCGCAGCTGCCCGCGCTGCGGCAGGCCGGCGTCGAGGTGGAGACCGTCGAGCGGACGTCCGCTCCGGCGCTCGCCCGGATGCTGGCCGAGGCCGCCCCGGTGGTCTGGCTGGGCAGCCCGGACGGCGACCCGGGCCTCACCGACGCCCTGGCCCGGCTCGCGGTGGAGGAGGCGGGCAGCGTCCCCGAGATCGAGCTGCTGCCCGGCTCGTACGACCTGCCGGGCGCGCGGCTGCTCGACCTCGCCTCGGTGATGGACCGGCTGCGCTCGCCCGGCGGCTGCCCCTGGGACGCCGAGCAGACCCACGAGTCGCTGGTGAAGTACCTGGTCGAGGAGGCGTACGAGCTCGTCGAGGCGATCGAGGAGGGCGACCGGGAGACGCTGCGCGAGGAGCTCGGCGACGTCCTGCTGCAGGTCTTCTTCCACGCGCGGATCGCCGAGGAGCACCCGGAGGACCCGTTCTCCGTCGACGACGTGGCCGGCGACATCGTCGAGAAGCTCATGTACCGCCACCCGCACGTCTTCGGCGACGTGGAGGCCACCGGCTCCGACCAGGTCGAGGCCAACTGGGAGCAGCTGAAGGCCGCCGAGAAGCAGCGGGAGTCGGTGCTGGACGGCGTCCCGTCGGGCCTGCCCGCCCTCGCGTACGCGGCCAAGCTGGTGTCCCGGGTGCGCCGGGCCGGCTTCACCGCCGTGTCGGACGCCCCGTACGAACTGCCGCGGGAGCTGACCGCGGAGAACGCCGGCGAGCTGCTGCTGGCCGTGGCGCAGCGCGCCTACGACGCCGGCGTGGACGTCGACGCGGCGCTGCGCGGTGCCGCGCGGCGCTACCGGACGGCGGTGCGGACGGCCGAGGGGCTGTCGGACTGACGCTGCGGCGGGACGACCTCGCTGATCGCCTCGCCGACCAGGGCGAGCAGCTCGGCCAGCGGGGCGAGGTTGTCGTCCAGGTCGGCGAAGGAGACGATCCGCTCGCCGTGCGGGCCGGCGACGGCGAAGAGGTCGATCCGGCCGAGGTGCTTGCTCGCGGTGTCGACCAGGGCGGCGACGTCGCTGGGCTGGTGGACGTCGCCGCTGACGCCGACGACCGGGCAGCCGGGGCGGTCGAGCTCGGTGGCGAGGTCCTCCGCGACACCCGGGCGCAGATCGGCGACGAGCATGCCCGCGGCGCCCGCGGCGGCGAAGCGGCGGGCCAGGTCGGCCCCCTCGCCCCCGCTCAGTACGGCGATGACGACCACTGCCCCGGCTACTCGCACGGCCTGCTCCTCTCTGAGCACGACACCCCGCGGGCGGCTCCGCACGTCCGCCCTCACGGTTATCGGAGGATCGTAGGCACCTCGCGACCCTCCGCAACAGGGATTACCCCCCAGGTGACCAGGCTCACGCCCGTCCGGGCCGATCGGATCCGGCCGTCCCGCACGGGCCCTCGGGCAGCGCCTCCCGACGGCGCCCGCGCGGGCCGGGCGGGCCGGTCGGGCACCGTCGGGAGGGGCGCCCGGCAGCGGATACGGTCGGGGCATGCCGGAGACCCCCCGACCCGACGACCGACCCGAACTCTTCACCTGGGAGTTCGCCGCCGACCCCTACCCCGCGTACGCCTGGCTGCGCGAGCACGCGCCGGTGCACCGCACCACGCTGCCCAGCGGGGTGGACGCCTGGCTGGTGACCCGGTACGCGGACGCCCGGCAGGCGCTCGCGGACGCCCGGCTCTCCAAGAACCCGGTGCACCACAGCGAGCAGGCGCACCGCTCCGGCAGGGTCGGCATCCCGGGCGAGCGGCAGGCCGACCTGATGACCCACCTGCTGAACATCGACCCGCCGGACCACACCCGGCTGCGCCGGCTGGTCTCCAAGGCGTTCACGCCGCGCCGGGTGGCGGAGTTCGAGCCGCGGGTGCAGCAGCTCACCGACCGGCTGATCGACTCCTTCGCCGGGCGCGGCACGGCCGACCTGATCCACGAGTTCGCCTTCCCGCTGCCGATCTACGCGATCTGCGACCTGCTCGGCGTGCCGCCGGAGGACCAGGACGACTTCCGGGACTGGGCCGGCATGATGCTGCGACACACCAAGCCGGGCCAGCCCGGCGGGCAGCGCGGCGGCGTCGGCCGGGCCGTGAAGCGGATCCGCACGTACCTGGCGGAGCTGATCCACCGCAAGCGGGCCGACCTCGGCGACGACCTGATCTCCGGGCTGATCCGGGCCAGCGACCACGGCGAGCACCTGACCGAGAACGAGGCCGCGGCGATGGCCTTCATCCTGCTGTTCGCCGGCTTCGAGACCACCGTCAACCTGATCGGCAACGGCCTGCACGCCCTGCTGCGCAACCCCGGGCAGCGGGCGCTGCTGCAGGAGTCGGTGGCACGCGGCGAGAGCGGCCTGCTGGAGACCGGCGTCGAGGAGCTGCTGCGCTACGACGGGCCGGTGGAGCTGGCCACCTGGCGGTTCGCGACCCGGCCGCTGACGATCGGCGGGGTGGAGATCCCGGTCGGCGACCCGGTGCTGGTGGTGCTGGCGGCGGCCGACCGCGACCCGGCCCGGTTCTCCGACGAGAACACCCTGGACCTCGCCCGCGCCGACAACCCGCACCTGGGCTTCGGCCACGGCATCCACTACTGCATCGGCGCCCCGCTGGCCCGCCTGGAGGGCCGGGCCGCCCTGGCGACGCTGCTGACCCGGCTGCCGGACCTCGCCCTGGACGCCGACCCGGCGGACCTGCGCTGGCGCGGCGGCCTCATCATGCGGGGCCTGCGCGAGCTGCCGGTCGCCTTCACCCCGGCAGGGCCGTCCGGGCGGCGCGACACGGTCTGACGGTGTGTCGCACCGGTCGGATCCGGTCGGATCTGAACACTCGTCAATCAGGAGACACCTGCATCGTTCGTGGGCGATTATCGGCTCTCCGTAATTGCTCCGTGATACCCGCGATATGAGCTTGTGATCGGTCGTTCGATCTGCTTACTCTCCCGAACAGTCCGCAGCCGCGGACCCCGGCACGGCAACGCCGAATCCTGTCCGCCGTGCCCGGGCCTCACGACCGAGACCCAGGACAGGGGCGGGGGAACCACGTTCGTCGCCGTCCCCACGGCTAGGGGTGAAGCCGCGTCAGCAGGGCCCCTCCTGCGGCCGCGGCCGGGCCAGCCTCCCGGTCCGAACCCGACAGCTCACCTCGCAGGCGTTCGGAGAGGGACAACCCATGCTCTTCACCGGACCTGGCCGCCACCGCCGCAGGACGTCCGCCGAGAAGGCGGTCGCCGTCGCGGGTGTCACGGGTGTCGGCCTCGCCCTGCCGCTGCTCACCGCGGGCGGAGCCCATGCCGCCCCCGTCTCGATCTGGGACAAGGTCGCCCAGTGCGAGAGCGGCGGCAACTGGAGGATCAACACCGGCAACGGCTTCTACGGCGGGCTGCAGTTCACCGCCCGGACCTGGAAGGGGTTCGGCGGCGCCCGGTACGCCCCGCTCGCCCACCAGGCGAGCAAGAGCGAACAGATCGCCGTCGCCGAGAAGGTGCTGGCCTCCCAGGGGCCCGGCGCGTGGCCGGTGTGTTCCAAACGCGCCGGCCTGACCCGCGCGTCCGCCGGGAGCGGCGGGACGCGCAGCGGCACCGGACAGACGCAGGCCCCGGCGGCCCCGTCGTCGCCGTCGCCACAGTTCCCCGGCCGCGGCGGCTTCGACGCGGACTCCGGCGTGTACTGGTACCAGAAGGACGACCAGTGGTACTGGACGGCGCACCAGGAGGTCTACGAGCGCCACCTGCCGCCGGCGCCCACCGGGCCGGCCGACCCGGCCGACGACGGCGCCGACGAGGGCGCCCGCACCCTGCAGGCCGTTCCGGTGCCCTCCCTCGGCCGCGAGCAGTACACCGTGCAGGAGGGCGACACGCTGTCCGGCATCGCCGCCGCGCACGGGCTGCCCGGCGGCTGGGAGCAGCTGTACACGAACAACCGCGAGGCCGTCGGCGCCGATCCGGACCTGATCCTGCCCGGCCAGCAGCTGCGCCTGGCCTGACGGTCCGGCACGGTACGAACGGTCCGTCCGCCCGCGGGGCGGCACCCGCGGGCGGGCGGCCGGTTTTGTGGTCCTTCAGGTGAACTACCGGCGAGTAGACCGGCCACACGGTGAGACAGGGCCATGCGCGGCACGGCCCGGTGGGCCCGTGCGGTTAGGCTCTGGTCGTAACGACCCTCATCCGCTTCCGCTAGGAGATGCCTCGTGCCGTCCATTGATGTCGTCGTAGCCCGCGAAATCCTCGACTCCCGCGGTAACCCCACGGTCGAGGTCGAGGTCGGCCTCGACGACGGCAGCACCGGTCGTGCCGCTGTCCCGTCCGGTGCCTCCACCGGTGCCTTCGAGGCCCTGGAGCTTCGCGACGGCGACAAGAACCGCTACTTCGGCAAGGGCGTGGAGAAGGCCGTCCTCGCCGTCATCGAGCAGATCGGCCCGGAGCTGGTCGGCTACGACGCCACCGAGCAGCGCCTGATCGACCAGGCCATGCTCGACCTGGACGCCACCCCCGACAAGTCCTCGCTCGGCGCCAACGCGATCCTCGGCGTCTCCCTCGCCGTGGCGCACGCCGCCTCCGAGGCCAGCGACCTGCCGCTGTTCCGCTACCTGGGCGGCCCCAACGCCCACGTGCTGCCCGTCCCGATGATGAACATCCTCAACGGCGGCTCGCACGCGGACTCCAACGTCGACATCCAGGAGTTCATGATCGCCCCGATCGGCGCGGAGTCCTTCTCCGAGGCCGTCCGCTGGGGCGTCGAGGTCTACCACACCCTCAAGGGCGTGCTGAAGGAGCGCGGCCTGTCCACCGGCCTCGGCGACGAGGGCGGCTTCGCGCCGAACCTGGACTCCAACCGCGAGGCGCTCGACCTCATCGTCGAGGCCATCAAGAAGGCCGGCTACACCCCGGGCAAGGACGTCGCGCTCGCCCTGGACGTCGCCTCCTCCGAGTTCCACAACGACGGCGCCTACACCTTCGAGGGCAAGGCGATCTCCTCCGCCGAGCTCATCGACTACTACGCCGAGCTGGTCGCCGCGTACCCGCTGGTCTCCATCGAGGACCCGCTGGACGAGTCGGACTGGGACGGCTGGAAGGCCATGACCGACAAGCTGGGCGACAAGGTCCAGCTGGTCGGCGACGACCTGTTCGTCACCAACCCGGAGCGCCTGCGCCGCGGCATCGAGACCGGCACCGCCAACGCGCTGCTGGTGAAGGTCAACCAGATCGGCTCGCTCACCGAGACCCTGGACGCCGTCGAGCTGGCCCAGCGCAACGGCTACCGCTGCATGATGTCGCACCGCTCCGGCGAGACCGAGGACGTCACCATCGCCGACCTCGCCGTCGCCACCAACTGCGGCCAGATCAAGACCGGCGCCCCGGCCCGCTCCGAGCGCGTCGCCAAGTACAACCAGCTGCTGCGCATCGAGGAGATCCTCGACGACGCCGCCGAGTACGCCGGCCGGGGCGCGTTCCCCCGCTACAAGTACGAGGGCTGAGGCTGACACCCGCGCGCTGACACACGGCCGCTGGACCGGTGCCCCGGCAACCACCCCGTAGGGTGGGGGCCGGGGCACCGGCGTGAGCAGGAGGGGTACGAGCGATGTGGAAGATCCCGGGACTGGCGGGGCGTCCGCGCTTCACCAGCCGCGCCACCGTGCTCGTGCTCGTCCTGTGCTCGCTGGTGGCGATACTCGCCTACCCCACCCGGCAGTTCCTGACGCAGCGCTCGGAGATCGCCGACCAGCGGGCCAGGGCGGAGCACGCCCGGCAGCAGGTCGACGAGCTCCGGCGGGCGAAGGCCCGCTGGCAGGACCCGGAGTACGTGAAGGCGCAGGCCCGCGAGCGGCTGCACTTCGCGATGCCCGGCGAGACCCCGTTCGTCTCGGTCGACCCCTCCGCCTCCCCCGGCCCGGCCTCCGCCGACGCGCTGCCCACCGGCCCGGTCAGGGCGGCCAAGCCCTGGTACACCACCGTCCTCGAGTCGGTCGACCTGGCCGACTCGACGCCCGCTCCTCACGAAGACAGCACGCCATGACCTCTGAACAGCACCCCGCCACCGACGGCACCGTGTCGGACGCCGACGTCGCCGCCATCGCCGCCCAGCTCGGCCGGGTCCCGCGCGGGCTGCGCGGGGTGGCCCACCGCTGCCCCTGCGGCAACCCCGACGTGGTCGAGACGGCACCCCGGCTGCCCGACGGCACGCCCTTCCCGACGCTCTACTACCTGACCTGCCCCAAGGCGGCCTCGCTGATCGGCACCCTGGAGGCCGACGGCGTGATGAAGGATCAGAGCACCCGCCTCGCCGAGGACCCGGAGCTCGCCGCCGCCTACCGCGCGGCCCACGAGGACTACATCGCCCGCCGCGACGCCATCGAGGTGCTGGAGGGCTTCCCCAGCGCCGGCGGCATGCCCGACCGGGTCAAGTGCCTGCACGTGCTGGTCGGCCACTCGCTGGCGGCCGGCGAGGGCGTCAACCCGCTCGGCGACGAGGCCATCGGCATGCTGGAGGACTGGTGGGCCAAGGGCCCGTGCGTCTCCCCGGCCGAGGTCGAGGCGGCCGGCGAGCGGGTCCTGCGCAACCGGGCCAAGGAGCAGGACCACGCCGCGGTCATCGCGGCCAAGGAGCAGAAGACCGCCGAGCGCGCCGCCAAGCGCGCCCGCGCCGAGGAGGAGGACCAGTGACCGCCACCCGGGTCGCCGCGATCGACTGCGGCACCAACTCGATCCGGCTGCTGATCGCCGACCTCGACCCGGCGACCGGGGAGATCGCCGACCTCGACCGCCGGATGATCATCAACCGGCTCGGCCAGGGCGTCGACTCCACCGGCCGGCTCCACCCGGACGCCCTGGAGCGCACCTTCGCCGCCTGCCGCGAGTACGCGGAGATCGTCGCGGCGCACGGGGTGGGCCCGGAGCGGATCCGCTTCGTCGCCACCAGCGCCTCCCGCGACGCCGAGAACGCCGCGGAGTTCACCGAGGGCGTGCGCGGCATCCTCGGCGTCGTCCCCGAGGTGGTCAGCGGCGACGAGGAGGCCCGGCTCTCCTTCACCGGCGCCACCAAGGAGCTCACCGGCGGCTCCCTCAAGCCCCCGTACCTGGTCTTCGACCTCGGCGGCGGCTCCACCGAGTTCGTGCTCGGCGGTGACGAGGTGCAGGCCGCCCGCTCGGTCGACATCGGCTGCGTCCGGATGACCGAGCGGCACTTCGGCGGCGCCGAGCTGCCGACGGAGGATCAGATCGCCCGGGCCAAGACCGACATCCTCGCCGCGCTGGACACCGCCGCCGAGACGGTGCCGCTCACCGAGGCGGCCACCCTGGTCGGCCTGGCCGGCACCGTCACCACCGTGGCCGGCATCGTCCTGGGCCTCCCGGAGTACGACTCCGGGAAGATCCACCACGCCCGGCTGGACGTCGAGCAGGTCCGCGCGACGGCGACCCGGCTGCTGCACTCCACCCACGCCGAGCGGATGGCGATCCCGGTGATGCACCCGGGCCGGGCCGACGTGATCGCCGCCGGCGCCCTCGTGCTGCTGGAGGTCATGGAGCGCACCGGCGCCGCCGAGGTGGTCGTCAGCGAGCACGACATCCTCGACGGCATCGCCTGGAGTATTGCCCGCTGACCACTGCGGGGGCTTACCCGAACGGCCCCGGAGCGTCGCGATGCCACCCGGCAGGCGCCCGGGGCCGCCTGCTGCGCGGTGTGTCGCCAGAACCTTCGTGAATTTCTTCACATGGCCGACCAGCCTTTCGACGCACTCCGGTGTCCGCTCCGTCCGTTATGTGGGACCGAAGGTCGCCCTCCGTGTTCAGCCAGCGGATCGCAGGCAGGGCTCGCCGATGGCCGATGGATTCGAAATTCCGCCCGGGAACTCGGGCGCCACCGGGATCGTTGCTGCTCAGCAGGGCCGTGACCCCCCGCGGCATCACTCCGCACCCCCCGCCGCCGTGAGCGGGCCGCCACACCCCCGAAATGCGGGCGCGCAGTGTAGCAGGGGGTGTCCAGAGGCTTGTGACGGGCCTCACGAAGTGCCCGTCAGATGGGGGTGGATACTTTCCGATATGAGCACCACGGAGCGTCCTCGCATCCTCATTGTCGGCGGTGGTTACGTCGGCCTGTATGCCGCGATGCGCATCCTCAAGAAGATGCGCTACGGGGAGGCGACCGTCACGGTCGTCGACCCGCGGTCCTACATGACGTACCTGCCCTTCCTTCCCGAGGCGGCCGGCGGCAACGTCGCGCCCCGCAACCTCGTCGCGCCGCTGCGCAGCGCCCTCAAGAAGGCGGAGGTGCTCACCGGTGCTGTCACCGGTGTGGACCACGCCCGCAAGGTCGCCACCATCCAGCCCGCGGCCGGCGACTCGTACGAGCTGCCCTTCGACTACCTGGTCGTGGCCACCGGCTCGGTCTCCCGCACCTTCCCGATCCCCGGCCTCGCCGAGCACGGCATCGGCATGAAGACGGTCGAGGAGGCGATCAGCCTCCGCAACCACGTCATGGCGCAGCTCGACAAGGCCGAGTCCACCGCCGACGCGGACGTCCGCCGCAAGGCCCTGACCTTCGTGGTCGTCGGCGGCGGTTTCGCGGGTGTCGAGACGATCGCCGAGATCGAGGACATGGCCCGCGACGCGGCGAAGATCTACAAGACCGTCAGCCGCGACGACATGCGCTTCATCCTGGTGGAGGCGGCCAACCGCATCCTCCCGGAGATGGGCCCGGACCTCGGTCTGTGGACCAAGGAGAAGCTCGAAGAGCGCAACATCGAGATCTACATCGAGACCTCGATGGACTCCTGCGTCGACCAGCACGTCGTCCTGAAGAACGGTGTCGAGGCCGACGCCTCCACCATCGTCTGGACGGCCGGCGTCAAGCCGAACCCGGTGCTGTCGAACTTCGGCCTCCCGCTCGGCCCCCGCGGCCACGTGGACACCGCGCCGACCCTGCAGGTCCAGGGCTTCGACTACGTCTGGGCCGCCGGCGACAACGCCCAGGTGCCGGACCTCGCCGTCGGCGAGGGCGCCTGGTGCCCGCCGAACGCCCAGCACGCGGTCCGTCAGGCGCTCGTCCTGGCCGACAACGTGGTCTCCGGCATGCGGGGCTTCCCGCAGAAGGAGTACAAGCACAAGAACCTCGGTGCGGTCGCCGGCCTCGGCCTGCACAAGGGCGTGGCGATCCTCTTCGGCAAGTACAAGCTGAAGGGCCGTCCGGCCTGGTGGTTCCACCGCCTGTACCACGGCAGCCGGGTGCCGACCATGAACCGCAAGATCCGGGTCTTCACCGACTGGACGCTGGCGATGTTCCTCAAGCGCGAGACCGTCGGCCTCGCCGAGATGGAGAAGCCGTTCGAGGCGTTCCAGGAGGCCGCCGGCCCCGCCAAGCCGATCCCGGCCCAGGCGAAGCCGGCCGTCGAGAAGGAGCTGGCCACCAGCAAGTAAGCGACTGTGGCCCCGGCCGAGCAGGCCGGGGATGAGTCGGAGGCCCTCCGCCCGGCAACGTGGCCGGACCACGACCTCCGTGGTGCTCAGCCGGCCGTGCGAGTCGGGCGGAGTACAGAAGTGACCGAAGGCCCCCGCCGTAACCGGGCGGGGGCCTTCGGCGTGCCCGGGCCCGTCCGCGGGGCGACCGGCGCCCGGGGCGCGGGGCCGCAGCAGGCCCGGGAACGCCGCAGGCCCGGGAACGCCGCAGGCCCGGGAACGCCGCAGGCCCCCGGCACCTCCTCGGTGCCGGGGCCCTGCGGACGGTGCGTCAGTCCGTCTTGATGGCGCCCAGGATGTCCAGGCGGGCGGCCCGGCGGGCCGGCCAGATGGCCGCCACCATGCCGACCAGCCCGGCCAGCGCCAGGAAGAGCAGCAGTTTGCCGTAGGGGAGGACGGTGGCGAGGCCCGGCAGGCTCGACTCCAGGGTGCCGTTGACCGCCCAGGCCAGGAAGCAGCCGAGCAGGACGCCGATCACCGCGCCGAACATCGAGATCACCACGGACTCCAGGCGAACCATCCGCTTGACGCCCCGGCGGTCCAGGCCGATCGCCCGCAGCATGCCGATCTCCCGCTTGCGCTCGAAGACCGACATCGCCAGCGTGTTCACCACGCCGAGCACCGCCACCAGCACCGACATCGCCAGCAGGCCGTACATCAGGTTCAGCATGAAGGTGATGATCTTGCTGAACTCGTCCCGGATGTCCTGCTTGGTCTTCACGTCGATCACCGGGTTGCTGCCGGTGGCGTCCTTGATGGCCTTGCGCAGGCCGTCGCTCGGGCCGTCGGCGGCCTTCACCAGGATCTGGGTGACGTACGGGTCCTCGCTGTGCTTGAAGACCTCGGTGTTGGCCATCACGACCGGGGAGAGCAGCTCGTTCTTCCGGAAGACGCCGCCGACGGTGACCCGGGCGGTGCTGCCGTCCGGGTACTCCACCGGCAGGACGGTGCCGACCGCCCAGCCGTTGCCCTTCGCCGTCTCGGCCTGGACGAGGACCTGGCCCTCCTTCAGCGAGGCCGCGGAGCCGCTGTCCAGGGTGAGCGCGACGACCTTGTCGACCGCGCCGGCGTCGACGCCGCTGATCGCCCGCTCCGAACCGCCCAGCTTCCAGTAGACGTCCGACATCGGGCTGACCGCGGCCACCCCCGGGACCTTGGCGACCGCGGCGGCCAGCTTCGGGTCCGGCGAGATGCCGTTGGCGGTCTTGATGCTGTAGTCCGCCGTCATGCTGCTGGTGACCGACCGGTCGACGGCGTCGCCGACCGAGGCGCCCAGCACCGTCAGCGAGCTGACCAGGGCGAGGCCGATGGTGAGCGCGGCCGCGGTGGCCGCGGTGCGGCGCGGGTTGCGCACCGCGTTCTGCTGGGCCAGCCGGCCGGCGGTGCCCGCGGAGGCCCGCAGCAGCGGGCCGACCAGCGCGATCACCGGGCGGGACAGCAGCGGCAGCAGGATGAAGATGCCGATCAGGGCGAGGCCCGCGCCGGCCGCCACCGGCACCCGGCCGGAGGAGTCGCCGGACGCGGCGCCGAGCGCCACCAGGCCGAGGCCGCCGGCCGCGATCAGACCGCCGATGACGTTCCGGACGATCAGGCTCTTCTGCGGGGCGGGCTGGTCGCCGCTGCTCATCGCGGCGACCGGGGCGATCCGCGAGGCACGGACGGCGGGCAGCAGCGCGGAGAGCGTCGTCACGACGACGCCGACCACCAGCGAGACCGCCACCGTCGCGGGCGCGACCACCAGGGGGCCGGCCGGCAGGCCCGCGTCCAGCGCGTCGAGCAGCGCCCGCATGCCCGCGCCGATCCCGATACCGGTGGCGAGGCCGGCCGCCGAGGCGATGACGCCGATCAGCAGCGCTTCGATCAGCACCGAGCGGGTCACCTGGCCGCGGCCGGCGCCGACCGCGCGCAGCAGCGCCAGCTCACGGGTGCGCTGGGCGACCAGCATGGTGAAGGTGTTGGCGATGATGAAGATGCCGACGAAGAGCGAGATGCCGGCGAAGGCGAGCAGCGCCGTCTTCATGCCGGTGGTGCCGTCGGCGATCATCCGGGTCTGGCGGTCGGTCAGCTCCTGGCCGGTCTCGGCCTGCATCTGGCCCTCGCCGGGCAGTACGGCGGTGATGCTCCGCAGCAGCTCGTCCTGCGAGGTGCCGGGCTTCGCGGTGACCGCGACGGTGCTGTACTGGCCGGGGGCGAGCAGCAGCTTCTGCGCGGTGGCCCGGTCGAAGAGGGTCAGCGTGCCGCCCGACTCCACCTCCGGGTCGTCGGTGGTGAAGACGCCGACCAGGGTGCGCTCGGCGGCCGGGCCGTCGGAGGCGATCCGGACGGTGTCGCCGACGTGGTATCCGCCCTTCTCGGCGGTGCGGCGGTCGAGCGCGATCTCCTGCTCGGCCTGCGGGCCGCGGCCCTCGGCCATCGGGTAGCGGGTGTCCTTGCCGGAGGCGTCCGGGGCGTAGTTGCTGCCGCGGGAGCTCCAGCCCTGGCCTATCAGGTCGCCCTTGCGGTCGGCCACGCCGACGAAGCCGCTGACGTTGCCGCGGGCGCGCTCGGTGCCGGGCAGCGCGGCGATCTTCGCGACGGTGTCGTCGGTCAGCTTGCCCCGGTTCGGGCCGCTCCGGTCCTTGGCGCGGAAGGGCGAGTCCGCCACCGGGTCGGTGACCAGGACGGAGATGTCCGAGTAGCTCTTGGAGAGGCTGTTCTTCATGGCCTCGCCGAGCGTGTCGGAGAAGACCATGGTGCCGGCCACGAAGGCCGTGCCCAGCAGGACGGCGAGCGCCGTCATCAGCAGTCGGCCCTTGTGGGCCAGCACGTTGCGCAGTGCGGTGCGGTACATGGCTGTGTGTGTCCTGGAGGTGTGGGTGCGGGCGGGCGGCGGACGCCGTGTCAGCTGGTGCGGCCCTTGGCGTCGAAGCGGCGCATGCGGTCCAGGACGGAGTCGGCGGTCGGGGCGGTGAGCTCGTCGACGATCCGGCCGTCGGCGAGGAACACCACGCGGTCGGCGTACGAGGCCGCGACCGGGTCGTGCGTCACCATCACGACCGTCTGGCCGAGCTCGCGCACCGAGTTGCGCAGGAAGGAGAGGATCTCCGCGCCGGAGCGGGAGTCGAGGTTGCCGGTCGGCTCGTCGGCGAAGATGATCTCCGGCTTGGAGGCCAGGGCGCGGGCGCAGGCCACGCGCTGCTGCTGGCCGCCGGAGAGCTGGGAGGGGCGGTGCGAGAGCCGGCCGGAGAGGCCGACGGTGTCGACCACGCGGTCCAGCCACTGCCGGTCCGCCTTGGTGCCGGCGATGTCCATCGGCAGGGTGATGTTCTCCAGCGCGGTCAGCGTGGGCAGCAGGTTGAACGCCTGGAAGATGAAGCCGATCTTGTCCCGGCGGAGCTTGGTCAGCTGCTTGTCGCGCAGCCCGACGAGCTCCGTCCCGCCGATCGTGGCGGAGCCCGAGGAGACCGTGTCCAGGCCGGCCATGCAGTGCATCAGGGTCGACTTGCCGGAGCCGGACGGGCCCATGATCGCGGTGAACTCGCCCTGCCCGAAGGCCACGCTCACGCTGTCGAGGGCGACCACGCGGGTCTCGCCCTCCCCGTAGACCTTGCTCAGACCGGTGGCGCGGGCGGCCGCCTGGCCGGTGCGGGCGGCGGGTGCGGTCGTCGTGGTCACGGGGGACTCCTGTCGGGAGGGTGCGGGATCGTCCTTACGATCCTCCCGTATGTGATCATGGAATCCGTCGATCCGCCGAACGGTTGCGCCGACCGCCGCCAGGCGTATCCGGAGGCCGCCCTTCTCCTCCTGCGGTATGACACCGACCCTGAGGGCGAGGTGGCCGGATATCGCCCGGTCGGTGGCCGAATCGTGGACTGTTCGTCAGATGGCAAGGAAACATGACAACTTCCGGTGGTCGGAACATGCGAAACGGGGACCTTGGCGACTAGGCTCGGGGGCAGCCCGCACACGGGCGCGCGGTTCACGCCCGGGTGGTGGAACGCAGACACGGGCAGCTTAAAACTGCTTGGCCGCGAGGCCGTGCCGGTTCGAGTCCGGCCCCGGGCACCACATCCCGCAGCACCTCCGACCGGGCACGCGGCGCCGCCGGCCCCCGCGCGGCCCGCCCGGTCCTCCGCCGGAGATCCTCCTCGCGGCGTACGCGCACGCCTTTGCCAAACCATTACCCTGGTCCGGTGGGCAGCGCCGTGCCGCCCCGGAGGGAATGAGATGAGAAGCAGCAACCCGGTCTTCTCGCGGGAGGGGTCCTTCACCCGCGACACCGGATACGCGGGGTTCGACGCCACCCGGCAGCCCCACGCCGCCGACCCGTACGCCAACAACCCCTACGCGGCCAACCCCTACGGCGCCAACCCGTACGCGCGTCCCGAGGGCGCCCAGCTGACGGACGACCAGCTGGCCGAGATGTACCGGGCCCCCTCCGCGGGCCCGATGCAGACCGGCCGGATGACCATGGACGACGTGGTCGCCCGGACGACGCTCACCCTGCTCGCCCTGGTCGGCGCCGGCGCCGTCGCCTGGTTCGCGCTGCCGGACGAGGGCTACGCCTTCGCCGCCGGCGCCGCCGGCGCCGCCTTCGCCGCCTTCGTGGTCGGCCTGGTCATCACCTTCAAGCGCAGCGTCAGCCCGCCGCTGATCCTCGCCTACGCCGCCCTGGAGGGCTTCTTCCTCGGCGCGATCACCAAGGTCTTCAACACGATCTGGCCCGGCATCGCCGTCCAGGCCGTGCTCGGCACCGCGGTGGTCTTCGGCGCGATGCTGATCGCCTACAAGAGCGGCCGGATCCGGGTCACCCCCCGGTACACCCGGATCGGCCTCGCCATCGCGATGGGCTTCGTCGGCCTGCTGCTGGTCAACATGATCGCCTCGATGTTCGGCGCCGACCTCGGTCTGCGCTCCGGCCCGCTCGGCATCGTGGTCGGCCTGATCGGCATCGCCCTCGGCGCGTTCTTCCTCTCGCTGGACTTCGCCGAGATCGAGCACGCGATCCAGAACGGCGCCCCCGAGCGCGAGGCCTGGCGCGCCGCCTTCGGCCTCACCCTCTCGCTGGTCTGGATCTACCTGGAGATGCTGCGCCTGATCGCCATCCTC
>NZ_BAAALD010000079.1:0-1824 GCF_039528095.1 Kitasatospora arboriphila | reverse complement strand
GCGCCCGCCCCCCGGGGGACCCCGCCCCCGGGGGGGGGCGGCACGTCCGGGCCGGGCCGGACACGCCGGGCGTGCCCGATACGCTCGCTGCATGTCCGACGCACCCCCGCTGTCCGCCGCCGCCCTGGTCGAGGCCGTCGACCGCCTCGCGGACCGGTTCCGTTCGATGCCGCAGAGCCGACTGCTCGCCGCGGTGCCCGGCCACCCGTCCCGCGCGGCGGCCGGCCTGGAGCTGGCCCGCGGCCTGGCCGCGGCCGCCCTGGAACTGGAGGGCGAGCCGCCGCGCGAGGTCCCGGACGCCGGCCCGTTCGCGGTCGGCGACCAGCTCGCCGTGGCCGGGCACGACCTGGTGATCGCCGCACAGGGCCGGCCGGAGGCCGTCGCCGTCGCGCTGACCGCCGTCCGGGAGACCGAGCGGCTCACCGCCTGAGGCACGGGGAACGGCGAGGGCCGGTCGGGCAACACTCGGGCTGCCCGACCGGCCCTCGGCCGGTGTCCGTCGTCGGTGGTTCAGATGCTCGCGACCACCCGGTCGGCCAGCACGTACACCGCGTCGTCGTCGGTGGAGAAGGTCAGCGAGTACGAGCCGGAGAACCGGGAGCCGCCGAGCAGCCGGACGTCCTCGCCGGCCTGGACGGCGTCGATCAGCCGGTAGGCCGCCTCGCGGTCGCCGGGCGCCACGCAGAGGGTGGTGCCGTCGGCGAAGGCGTACACGTCCAGCGTGCCCAGCGGGCCGGGGCGGACGTCGGTGAGGGCGATCTTCTCGTCGGCCAGAACGGCGAGCCGGGTGTCCGTCCACTCGCGGGACGGGGTCTGGCTCGGCACGAAGTCGGGGTGCGAGGGGTGGCGGCGCGGGTCCGGCGCGACGGCCGGCTCGGCCTCCGCCTCGGCGTCCAGCAGGCCGGCCTCCAGGCCGGTCGCGATCAGGTCGGCCTCGCGGCGGGCGCGGGCGTCAGCGCCGGCCTCGGCCGGCACCGGGGAGCCGCCCTGCGAGGGGTGGCCGGGGTGCACGCCGCCCTCGGGGCCGCCCTCGTTGATGATGTCCTCGAGCGCGCTGCGCAGCGCCTCGCCGAATCCCGGGTCCATCGTCCCGTTGTCCGCCGCGGTCTCCGGGCCGGTCGGCCGGGGGAAGAACAGCGGCCATTCCTCGCCGACGCTCAGGAACGGGCCCTCGAACATCGGGGCGTCCTCCGCGGCGCGCGCCTCCTGCTCGGCCCAGAACGCCCGGGCCTCGGTGATCTCCCGCTCCCGGTCCGCCGCGAGTGCCTCGGTGACCGCGCGGCGTATCGACGCCTCGTCGAGGGCGGTGCCGGCCGGTGCGGTCTGCCGCTCCTCCAACCGCCGTGAGAGTGCCCGGACCTGGAGCAGCACGACAGTGGCGACGACGATCAGGATCAGCAGCAGAGAGATGTAGACGACGCTCACGGAATGTACTCCTTGCGAGGAGTGGAACGGGGTTGCACGTCCACACTGCCGTATGAGGGGCGGTTACTGCAGTGGTGGATGTCCCATTAATGAGGAACTTCCGCTCTTGTCCCCAAATTGTTAGGTACTACCTATCGACGGAGCGGAGTCGAGCCATTCCGCTCCGTCGACGAAACGGCCTGGAAATGAAAAATCGAGGGCCGGACCACGTTTCGCGTGTGATCCGGCCCTCAATTACGGAGTGTCACTCCGAACGGGTGGTTCCCCACCCCTCGTGCGGCGTGGCTCCCGTGATCAGCTCAGTTGCTGGTGCTTGTGGTCGCGCTGTGGCTCAGCTCAGGCGCTCGATGACCATGGCCATGCCCTGGCCGCCGCCGACGCACATGGTCTCCAGGCCGA
>NZ_BAAALD010000078.1:28873-35786 GCF_039528095.1 Kitasatospora arboriphila | reverse complement strand
CCGGCGCCGCACCGGCCGTGCCCGCGCTGTTGGCCGCCAGTGCCGCCGCGCCGGCCGCGGCCGCCGCAGCGGCAGCCGCGGCGACGGGTGCCGCGGCCTCCCGGCAGACCTGCTCGGGGATCGGCACCGTTCTGGTGCGGCCCGCCGGGGCGTCGGGGGCGTCGGGGGCGTCGGGGGCGCCCGCCTCGTCCGTGCCGTCCGCGTCCGCGGCGCGGGCCCGGGCCAGCTCCTCGAAGGCTTCCCGGGCGGCCAGGTAGGCCTGGACGGCGGCGATGCCGTACACCGGCTGGATCAGCTGGTGGCCCTTGAAGAACGGCCGGGCCGGGGCGAACCCGGCGGCGATCACCAGGTCGCGGATCTCCGTTATCTCGGCCTCCGTGCGGGCGGTGAAGCGGACCTCCCAGCCCTTCTTGTACGTGTGGCCGTCCGCGCTGTTGCGGCGGGCGAGGTCGGGCCGGCGGACGTAGCCGGGCAGGCGGCCGAGGCGCAGTTGGGCGGCGCGCAGGCCGGGGATCTCGTCACGTGGCATGTGCCGATGGTAGGCAATCCGGCGGGTGCCGGTGGTCGGCGGGTGGTGCTCCACCGTATGGCCTTGGTCACTCTGGGTCAGTAATCGCTGATCATCGGGGTGCCCCCACTCCATGATCGTTGATGTGCCGATTCGATGAAAAACGGATCGTCACCTCCCAAGTCCGATCTAATCCGGCATTCGAGTGAACGTCCCATACGTCGAACGGGTGAGGGTATGGGGACTTTAGGACGGAGCCGTCCCGTTTTCGCGACGGTTGGGTAACAGGTCGTCAAGTCGGGCGTGCGACTGTGGCGGTGTTGGGGAGGGTGTCGACATGAGCTACCGGATTCCTTCCCAGCCGCTCTCCCTGGAAGAGCTGGCGCGGCGTCAGCAGAACGTGGTCACCGCGAGCCAGCTGCGGGCCCGCGGCGTGCCCGCCCGGGCGGTCACCGAGCACTGCCGCCGCGGTGGTCCGTGGCAGCGGCTGCTGCCCCGCGTCTACCTGCTCCAGGACGGCGACCCGACCCCCGAGCAGCGGATGTGGGCGGCCCTTCTCTACGCGGCGCAGGACGGCCGGGGCGAGGGCGGCCGCGAGGGCGCCGTGATCACCGGCGCGGCCGCGCTGGCGCTGTACGGCTTCGCCTCGGTGCCCCGGCTGCCGGCCGTCACCGGCGTGGAGGTGCTGGTGCCCCGTCAGCGACGCCTGAAGGACGCCGGCCCCGTCCGGATCCTGCGCACCGGCCGGGAGCTGGTGGCCCGCTCGGTGCACGGCCTGGCCTGCGCGCCGGTGGCGCGCGCCGTGGCCGACGCGGTGCGCGAGTGGACGGACACCGGGGCCTTCGAGAGCGGTGCCGTCCGTCCGGCGCTGCTGCGGGCGATGCTCCGCGAGGCGGTGACGCGCACCGAGGGCGGCTGCGCCCTGCGGGAGCTGGTGGCGGAACTCGGCGAGGCCCGGCTGCTGACCGAGCCCCGGGTGCGGGCCGCGCTGGACGAACTCCTCGCCATGGAGCGGGAGTCGGTGCTCGCCCGGATCGGCGAGCTGGTGGACGAGTGGCTGCTGCCCGTGCCGCTGGTCGGCCCCGAGCTGCGGATGCGCGGCGGCACCTACGTGGCGGTGCCGGACCTGTACTGGCCGGAGGTCGGCGTGGCGGTGGCCGTCGACTCCGACCTGCGCTGCGTCAGCGAGGGCGAGGCCGCCTGGGTGCGCGGGGAGCAGCACCGGATGGAGTACCTGGGGGTGCGGGTGGTGTACGTCTCCGGCGCGCGGGTCGCCGCCGAGCCGGACGAGGTCGGCGGCGAGCTCCGCGAGGCCTTCCGGGCGGGCGGGGCGGACGTGGTCGAGTTGGTGGTCACCGACCGCTGACCGGCCGCGCGGCCGACAGACCCGGCTGCCGATCCCGACCCCCCTGGCTATCGACTGCCCCGGCCGTTCCGGATGCCGGGCGCGGCTTCAGCGCAGGACCGGGCTGCCGGTCAACTCGACTCCCGCGGAGCGGAGTTCGGCCAGTGCCGCCTCGGTGGTGCCGGCGGCGACGCCGGCGGTCAGTTCGAGCAGCACCCGGGTGGTGAAGCCCTCGCGGGCGGCGTCGAGCGCGGTCGCCTTCACGCAGTGGTCGGTGGCGATGCCGACCACGTCGACCTCGGTGACCTCCCGTTCGCGCAGCCAGTCGGCCAGCGTCCCGCCGTTCTCGTCGCGGCCCTCGAAGCCGCTGTACGCGGCCGCGTACGCGCCCTTGTCGAAGACCGCCTCGATCGCGCCCGAGGTGACCGAGGGCGCGAAGTTGGGGTGGAAGCCGATGCCCTCGGTGCCGGCCACGCAGTGCGCGGGCCAGGAGGTGACGTAGTCCGGTTCCTCGGCGAAGTGCGCTCCGGGGTCGACGTGGTGGTCCCGGGTGGCGACGATGTGGGTGTAGCCGGGGGAGGCGTCCGCGATCAGGTCGGTGATGGCGGCGGCCACTTCGGCGCCGCCGGCGACGGCCAGACTGCCGCCTTCGCAGAAGTCGTTCTGCACGTCGACGACGATCAGGGCCCGGTGCATGGCTGGCTTCTCTCGGTGTGGGCGGTCCGCGGCGGGCCGCGGTGGGGGTCGGGCGGTTCGGACGGTGCGGGGGAGGTGCGGGGGAGGTGCGGGGGAGGTGCGGGGGAGCCTGGGCGGGACCGCTGGTGGGACCGGGACGGAACCACGGGCGGAACGTCGGGGTGGCGTGGAGGCCGTGGTGGTGCCGAGAAGACTGTAGGGAGTGACGCGCAGCGGCGGAAGGCCCGGCGGGCTCACCCGGCGGCGGTCGCGCCGCTCATCAGCTCGGTGACGATCACGGGGTCGCCCTTCGACAGCTGGGTGGCCGACATCGGGAGCGCCGCGCGGGCGCGCCGGTGCCGCTCGCGCGCCGCTTCCAGCGGTTCGCGCCCCACGACCTCGCCGCCGCGGACCAGCGGCACGTGCAGCAGGTGCGGCTCCAGGTGGGCGGGCACCGGCCCGGTGCCGACGACCTCGGCCTCGGCGACGCCGTCCGCGTCGGGCCGGCGGGCCGCCCACTTGAGGCCGCCGGTGCTGGTCTTGCCGCCGGCCGAGCGCTTGGCGACCGGGACGAGGGGCCCGCCGGGCACGCTCTCGCGGGCGACCAGCTTGTAGACCATCGCGCAGGTGGGGTGGCCGCTGCCGGTGACCAGGCTGGTGCCGACGCCGTAGCCGTCGACCGGCGCGGCGGCCAGCGCGGCGATGGCGTACTCGTCCAGGTCGGAGGTGACGATGATCCGGGTCTTGTACGCGCCGAGGTCGTCGAGCTGGCGGCGCACCCGGTGGGCGAGCAGGGTCAGGTCGCCGGAGTCGATGCGGACGGCGCCGAGTTCGGGGCCGGCGACGTCGACGGCGGTGCGGACGGCCTCGGCCAGGTCGTAGGTGTCGACGAGCAGCGTGGTGCCGCGGCCCATCGACTCGACCTGGGCGGTGAAGGCGTCCCGCTCGCTGTCGTGCAGCAGCGTGAAGGCGTGGGCGGCGGTGCCGGTGGTGGGGATGCCGTGGGTGAAGCCGGCCTCCAGGTCGGAGGTGGCGCTGAAGCCGGCGATGTACGCGGCGCGGGCGGCCGAGACGGCGGCGGCCTCGTGGGCGCGGCGCGCACCCATCTCGATCACCGGGCGGTCGCCGGCGGCGGCGGTCATCCGGGAGGCCGCGGCGGCGATCGCCGAGTCGTAATTGAGGACGGAGAGGACCAGCGTCTCCAGGATCACGGCCTCGGCGAAGCTGCCCTCGACGGTCAGCAGCGGCGAGCCGGGGAAGTACACCTCGCCCTCGGGGTAGCCGTGGATGTCGCCGGAGAATCGGTAGTCGGCGAGGAAGCGCAGCGTCGCGTCGTCCACCACCCGCTGGTCGGCGAGCCAGTCCAGCTGGGGGCCGGTGAAGCGGAAGGCCTCGACGGCGTCCAGGACCCGGCCGGTGCCGGCGACCACGCCGTAGCGGCGGCCGTTCGGCAGGCGCCGGGTGAACACCTCGAAGACCGAGCGGCGGTGCGCGGCACCGCTGCGCAGTGCGGCCTGCAGCATGGTCAGCTCGTAGCGGTCGGTGAGCAGCGCGGTGGAGCGGTGCGCGGTGATGGCGTCCATGCCGATGATGCTACTACCACTTAGCGTCAGATTGACGATTTCTCCGGAGTGATGTTGACCCGGATTCGCTCGGAAGTCCCCCGGATGGAAGCATGAGGGCAGGGGGAGACGCGCCTTCACCCCGGTCAGCTGCAGAGGAGAGAGCCAGTCGTGAGTGTCGCGCCGGTCGAGATCGAGCGCCCGGAGGTCGAAGGCCTGCCCGTGGTGGAACCGGACACACCGTGGGTGACCATCGTCCACAACGACCCGGTGAATCTGATGAGCTACGTGCAGTACGTGTTCCAGGCCTACTTCGGCTACCCGAAGGACAAGGCCCGCGAGCTCATGATGGAGGTGCACACCAAGGGCCGCGCCGTCGTCTCCAGCGGCACCCGCGAGGAGATGGAGCGCGACGTGCAGGCGATGCACGGCTACGGGCTCTGGGCCACCCTCCAGCACGACTGACGCGCGGCGGCCCGCCCGGTCGGGCGGCGTGCGCCGGTCCGCAGGGCCGGCGCAGCGGTCGCGACACCACACACCGAGACCCACAGACACGTGAACGGGGCTGATTCAGGACTCATGGCTGGCTTGTTCGAGACCGCCGGCGAGGGCGCCGCGGCGATCGCGCTCGACGAGGTGGAGGCCTCCATCCTCCGGTCGCTGGAGGTGCAGATGCTGGAGCTGATCGGCCCCGGCCCCGGAGGAGTGGGCGACGACCCGCTGGCCGCGCTGTTCGCCGAGGGGCCGAGCGAGGCGCCGGCCGACCCCGCGCTGGCCCGGCTCTTCCCCGACGCCTACGGCGAGCCCGGCGAGCCCGCCGACACCGAGACCAGGGCGATGGCGGGCGAGTTCCGCCGCTACACCGAGCTGGACCTGAGGGCCCGCAAGCGCGAGGACGCGCTGAGCGTCGTCCGGGCCCTGGACGGGCTCGGCGGCGACGGCGGCGTGCTGACCGTCCCGGCCGCGGACTGCCCGCGCTGGCTGGGCGCGCTGAACGACCTGCGGCTGACCCTCGGCTCCCGACTGGACGTCACCGAGGACGACGAGGAAGGGCTGTACGCGCTGCCCGACAGCGATCCGCGCAAGCCGCTGGTGATGGCGTACCTCTGGCTCGGCGGCATGCAGGAGTCGCTGCTGGAGGCCATGGCCGGCTGACGCCGCGTCACCCCGGAGCACCCGCACCCCCGTGTCCACCATGTGGACCCGGGGGTGCGACATTTCGGGCACATCGCCTCGAATCCGGACATGACATGCTCAATTAACGCTCAGATGAACACCGGTATCCGGGCGGGCCGTGGTACGACTTCTCACCTCCCCACGACCCGAGGACGGTACGCCCATGGCCGATCAGCGCTACGACGAGGTGATCGACACCGAGCCGGACGAGGAGGGCTACGCCCGCGGACTGGGCAGCCGCCAGATCCAGATGATCGCCATCGGCGGCGCGATCGGCACCGGCCTCTTCCTCGGCGCCGGCACGGCCATCTCCAAGGCCGGTCCCAGCCTGATCCTCAGCTACGCGGTGGCCGGCCTGGTGATCTTCGTGATCATGCGCGCGCTCGGCGAACTCCTCACCTACCGCCCGGTCTCCGGCAGCTTCTCCGAGTACGCCCGGGAGTTCCTCGGCCCGTTCGCCGGCTTCGTCACCGGCTGGACGTACTGGCTGTTCTGGGTGGTCACCGGCATGGCCGAGACCACCGCGGCCGCGGTGTACGTGCGGTACTGGGCGCCCGGCGTCCCGCAGTGGGCCAGCGCGCTCGCCTTCCTGGTGCTGCTCTACGGCGCCAACCTGATCTCGGTGAAGCTCTTCGGCGAGATCGAGTTCTGGTTCTCGATGGTCAAGGTCACCGCCATCCTCGGCATGATCCTCATCGGCGTCGGCGTGCTCACCCTCGGCTTCTCCGACGCCGGTGACACCGCGTCGGTCACCCACCTGTGGGCCGACGGCGGCTTCTTCCCCAAGGGCGTCGGCGCCACCGTGATGACCCTTCAGATCGTCATGTTCGCCTACCTCGGCGTCGAACTCGTCGGCGTCACCGCCGGCGAGAGCGAGGACCCGGCCCGCACCCTGCCGCGCGCCATCAACACCCTGCCCTGGCGGATCGCGCTGTTCTACATCGGCGCCCTGGTCGTCATCCTCTCGCTCGTCCCGTGGCAGGAGTTCGCGCCCGGCGTCAGCCCGTTCGTCGCCGCCTTCGAGAAGGTCGGCATCCCGGCCGGCGCCTCCGTCATCAACTTCGTGGTGCTCACCGCCGCCCTCTCCTCCTGCAACTCCGGCATGTACTCCACCGGCCGGATGCTGCGCGACCTCGCCCTGCGCGGCCAGGCCCCCGGCCGCCTCACCGCGCTCAACGCCCGCCGCACCCCGGCCGCCGCGATCACCGTCTCCTGCCTGCTCATGGGCGTCGGCGTGGTGCTCAACTACCTCGCCCCCGGCAAGGCGTTCGAGTACGTCACCTCCGTCGCCACCGTCTGCGGCCTGTGGACCTGGGCCGTCATCCTGGTCGCCCAGATCCGCTACCGCCGCGCCTGGCAGGACGGCCGACTGCCCGCCCCCACCTTCAAGGCCCCCGGCGGGGCGTGGCCGAGCCGGCTCGCGCTGGCCTTCCTCGTCCTGGTCGTCGTGCTCATCGGCTTCGACGAGGACGCCCGGATCTCGCTCTACGTCTTCCCGGTCTGGGCCGCGCTGCTGACCGCCGGCTACCTGGTGCTCTCCCGCAGGCGCCCCGAGGCGGTCCGCGGCCCCGACCACGACCGGTCGGGCACGGGCGCCGGCCGCTGATCCGCCGGACGCCCGCCGGCCGTCCGGCGGGCGTCCGGCAG
>NZ_BAAALD010000078.1:0-28863 GCF_039528095.1 Kitasatospora arboriphila | reverse complement strand
CGACCAGTCGAGACGACGGCCGGTCCCGGACCCTGACCCGGGGCCGGCCGTCGCTATCCTGGCCGCATGCTGACCATCACCCGAGAACTGCGCGACCGCATCGTGGCCCACGCCCGCGCCGACCACCCGGACGAGGCCTGCGGCGTGGTCGCCGGCCCCGAGGGCAGCGGCCGGCCCGAGCGGTTCGTCCCGATGCTCAACGCGGCCCGCTCGCCCACCTTCTACGAGTTCGACTCCGGTGACCTGTTCAAGCTCTACCGGGAGATGGACGACCGCGACGAGGTCCCGGTGGTCGTCTACCACTCGCACACCGCCACCGAGGCCTACCCCTCGCGCACCGACGTCAGCTACGCCTCCGAGCCGGAGGCGCACTACGTGCTCGTCTCCACCGCCGAGGGCAACGGCGAGGAGGACCCGTACGAGTTCCGCTCGTTCCGCATCGTGGACGGCGTGATCACGGAGGAAGACGTGCAGGTCGTCGAGGAGTACTCCGCCTGACCGGCCGCCGCCGCACACGGCCCGCCGACCGGTCACGACCGGCCGCGGCGGGCCGCCGTCTCGGCATGGGAAACGAAACCATCCGGATCGCGAGACGTGGATGCCGCTGCGGGGGCGGGAATCTATACGATGAGCCCATGCGTTCCGTCGATGTGACCAATCAGGCCCCAGGCATCCGCCTCGTGGCGCGCCTGCACGTCGACCTGTGCCGGCTCGCCAGCGCGATCTGTCCCGGCACCGCCGACGCCCACTGACTCGGCACCGCCAGCCCGCCCCGGCCGCTCCGGGGCCGTCACCCCTGCCGCGCCGCGTGCGGCGGCCCACCCGACCCACCTCCACAGGAGCGCAGCCATGGCCATCGAGGTCCGCATCCCGACCATCCTCCGCCCGTACACCGACGGCGCCAAGGCCGTCGAAGGCACCGGCACCAACCTCGGCGAACTGTTCCAGGACCTCGACAGCCGCCACCCCGGCATCGCCGAGCGCCTCCTCGACGCCGGCGAGCTGCGCCGCTTCGTCAACGTCTACCTGAACGACGAGGACGTCCGCTTCCTCGAGGGCATCAGCACCGCCCTCGCCGACGGCGACAGCGTCACCATCCTCCCCGCCGTCGCCGGCGGCATGAAGTAATGCGCTACGACAGCCCCCTCGAGGCCGTCGGCAACACCCCGCTGGTACGGCTGCCGCGCCTGTCGGCAGCCGTACCCGGGAACGCCGACGGCCTGGTGAGCCTCTGGGCCAAGCTGGAGGACCGCAACCCCACCGGCTCGATCAAGGACCGCCCGGCCCTGCACATGATCGAGCGGGCCGAGGCCGACGGCAGGCTCACCCCCGGCTGCACCGTCCTGGAGCCCACCAGCGGCAACACCGGCATCTCGCTGGCCATGGCCGCCAAGCTCAAGGGCTACCGCATGGTGTGCGTCATGCCGGAGAACACCAGCGAGGAGCGGCGCGAGCTGCTCCGCATGTGGGGCGCCGAGATCATCTCCTCGCCGGCCGCCGGCGGCTCCAACACCGCCGTGCGCATCGCCAAGGAGATCGCCGCCGAGCACCCCGACTGGGTCATGCTCTACCAGTACGGCAACCCCGACAACGCCGGAGCGCACTACACCGGCACCGGCCCCGAGATCCTCGCCGACCTGCCCACCGTCACCCACTTCGTGGCCGGCCTCGGCACCACCGGCACCCTGATGGGCGTCGGCCGCTACCTGCGCGAGAAGGTCCCCGGCGTGCAGATCGTCGCCGCCGAGCCCCGCTACGACGACCTCGTCTACGGCCTGCGCAACCTCGACGAGGGCTTCGTCCCCGAGCTCTACGACGCCGAGGTCCTCACCACCCGCTTCAGCGTCGGCTCCGCCGACGCCGTGCAGCGCACCCGCGAGCTGCTCCAGCAGGAGGGCATCTTCGCCGGCGTCTCCACCGGCGCCATCCTGCACGCCGCGATCGGCGTCGCCCGCAAGGCCGCGAAGGCCGGCGAGCGCGCCGACGTCGTCTTCGTCGTCGCCGACGGCGGCTGGAAGTACCTCTCCACCGGCATCTACACCGCCGAGTCGACCGAGGCCGCGGTCGACGCGCTGCAGGGCCAGCTCTGGGCCTGAGGCGCACAAGGGGCGCGGCATCCGCACGGATGCCGCGCCCCCGGCGTACCCGCCGCCGCCCGCGCCGTACGCCGCTCGCACCCGCCCCGTTCGGCCCGCCACCGGGCCCGGCCCGTTCTGGTGATTCCAGCCACAGCGCGGCACGGAGACGGGGGCAAAGTGCCGCCCGCCCCTTACCCTCGACAACGCGAAGGGGCACCGCTACCGAGAGGTAGCGCCCCGCCGGCGTGTGGACCATGACCCCATCGGGGCGGAGGGGCTCGGCATGAAACTGACCGTGGTGGGGTGCTCGGGAAGCTTCCCGTCCGCCGAGTCGCCCTGCTCCAGCTACCTCGTCGAGGCCGACGGCTACCGCCTGGTCATCGACCTCGGCAACGGCGCCCTCGGCGCGCTCCAGAAGTACACCGGCCTCTACGACGTCGACGCCGTCCTGCTCAGCCACCTGCACGCCGACCACTGCATCGACCTCTGCGCCTACTGGGTCGCCCGCAACTACCGGCTCGAGGGCTGCCCCGCACTCCTCCCCGTCCACGGACCGCACGGCACCGCCGAGCGCCTCGCCCGCGCCTACGACATGCCGGAGGAACCCGGCATGAAGGAGGTCTTCGACTTCCGCCCGCTCGGCAACCGCAGCTTCGACCTCGGCCCGCTGCGCATCACCAGCGCCCGGGTCAACCACCTCGACACCGAGGCCTACGGCTTCCGCGTCGAGCACGGCGGCGCCTCCCTCGCCTACTCCGGCGACACCGGCGAGTGCGCCGAGCTCGTCGACCTCGCCCGCGGCGTCGACCTCTTCCTCTGCGAGGCCGCCTACACCGACGGCAAGGAGACCTACGAGGCGATCCACCTCAACGGACGCGAGGCCGGCGAACACGCCGCGGCCGCCGACGTCGGCCGCCTCGTGCTCACCCACGTCCCGCCGTGGACGGACGCCGAGCAGAACCGCCGCGACGCCGCCGCAGCCTTCGACGGCCCCGTCGAGGTCGCCCGCCCCGGCGCCGTCTACGACCTGCACTGAAGGCGGACCGGGGGAGCAGGCCATGGGGGCGCGGGGAACCGCGCAGCTCTCCCCTCGGCCTTCGGCCGGGAGGTGCCCCCACGCGCCCCGGGGGTCTAGACCCGGGTCAGCCAGTGCGCGTAGCGCGGCTCCTCGCCCGACACCGCCGCCCGGTACAGCTCCGCAAGGCGCTTCGTCACCCCGCCCGGCGCCGCCGGCAGCCCGCGGTCGTCCAGCGAGGCCACCGGCACGATCCCCGCCGCCGTCCCGCAGACGAACACCTCGTCCGCGGCGTACAGGTCCGAGCGCAGCAGCCGCTCCACCCGCACCTCGATCCCCAGGTCCCGGGCCAGCACCAGCACCGTGTCCTGCGTGATCCCCTCCAGCGCACCCGCCGCCACCGGCGGCGTCCGCAGCACCCCGTCCCGCACCACGAACACGTTCTCCGCACTGCACTCGCTGACCGAACCGTCCGCCGCCAGCAGCAGCGCCTCGTCGTAGCCGGCGTCCGTCGCCTCCCGCCGCGCCAGCACCGAATTCAGGTACGGCCCGGTCGCCTTCGCCGCCGGCGGCACGCTGTTCGGATCCGTCCGCCGCCAACTGCTCGTCTTCAACCGCAGCCCGCCCGACGGCCGTTGCTCCGGCCACTCCCAGGACGCGATCACCGTCCTGGTCCGCACCCCCCGCATGTCCAGCCCCATCGAGCCGTCCCCCAGGAACGCGAAGTGCCGGACGTAGCAGGCACCCTGACCGTTCGCCCGCAGCAGCTCCACCGTGCCCGCCGCCAACTCCTCCACCCCGTACGGCAACGGCATCCGCAGCATGTGCGCACTGCGCAGCAGCCGCCGCAGGTGCTCCTCCAGACGGAACACCGCCGGCCCGCCGGCCGTCCCGAACACCCGGGTGCCCTCCAGCACCCCCGTCCCGTAGTGCAGGCCGTGCGTCAGCACGTGCACCTGCGCCTCCTGCCACGGCACCAGCGCGCCGTCGAACCAGATCCTCGAAGCCCCGTCCGTCGTCATGCCGCCATCCTGACCCCGGTACCGCCCCGCACGACCCGCCCCGCAGGCGGCAGAACCGGCCATGGCCGGGACCGGAGCCGCCGTCCCGGATGGTGGAATTCACCGTTCGCCCACCGACCGGATGGCTATCGTCCCCGCCGTGGAGCACAGCACCGCCCTCTACCGCCGCCTGCGCACCGACCCGAGCCGCCCGCTGCCCGAACTGCGCAGCGAACTCGGCTGGAACGAAACCGAGTTCGACACCGCACTCGGCGAACTCCGGCAGCTCGGACTGCTCCGGCCCACCACCGCCACCGGCAGCGGCCTCACCGCCGTCTCCGTCGCCACCGCCGTCCGCCACCTCCTCGCCGACGCCGACGGACACCTCGCCGACCTCTTCACCGCCGTCCGGCGCACCCGCGACACCGTCGAACAGCTCCACACCCGCTACCTGCCCGCCCAGAGCGACACCGACGACAGCGGCACCCGCCACCTCGTCCACGGCGCCGACCGCATCGCCGCCCTCCTGGAGGACGCCGCGCACAGCGCCCGCACCGAAGTCCTCTCGCTCCGCCCCGGGCAGGACCACTCCCGTCCCGCCCTCGACGGCAAACTCGCCCGCGAACGCATCGCCCTCGCCCACGGCGTCCGGCTGCGCACCGTCTACCCGGCGGCGGCCCTGCACCACCCGGACGTGCTCGACCACGTGCAGCGGCTGACCGCCGCGGGCGCCGGCATCCGGGTCGCGCACACGCTGCCGCTGTGGCTGATCGCCGTGGACAGCACCATGGCGGTGCTGCCCGCGCCCGGCGGCGCCCCGGACACCGCGCTGGTCGTCCGGGACGAGGCGGTGCTCGCGGTGGTCCGCGAGCTCTTCGAGTACTTCTGGACGGCCGCCTGGGTGCCGCCGGACCTGCTCGGCCGCCCGGTGCCCGACGACCGCCACCGCGAGGTGCTCCGGCTGCTCGCCGCCGGTCTCACCGACCAGGCGATCGCCCGCAAGCTGGAGATCTCCGAGCGCACGGTGCGCCGCCTGGTCTCCGACCTCACCACCGACCTCGGGGCCCAGAGCCGCTTCCAGGCCGGTGTCCACGCCGCCCGCCTCGGCTGGATCTGAAGCGTGCCAGGAGCGCGCGGGGACGAGGCAACCGTGCGGACCAGGATGGACCGGATCCGTCAGGACCGCCACTCCCGGACTGCGCGGTTCTCCCCCGGCCTTCGGCCGGGAGGTGCCCCCACGCGCCCCTGAGAGCGACCACCGGAACACGTGCCCTGTCAGGCCCTCCCGTCCACCCGCTGCCGCAGGCGGGCCAGGGCCAGCCGAGGCTCGCGGCGGGTGCCCAGCGGGACGAGCGCAGCCCGGCCGGGCACCCGGACGCCGCCGGTCAGTGCGACCCGGGTGGTGCCGCTGCCGTCGGTGACGGCCGCCATCCCGATGACCACG
The DNA here is from genome assembly GCF_039528095.1 of Kitasatospora arboriphila. Taxonomy (NCBI): domain Bacteria; kingdom Bacillati; phylum Actinomycetota; class Actinomycetes; order Kitasatosporales; family Streptomycetaceae; genus Kitasatospora; species Kitasatospora arboriphila. The sequence goes on along the minus strand of NZ_BAAALD010000078.1, from coordinate 23,325 downwards.
AACCGGCTCTGCAGCCAGCACCAGCCCGGCCGGAGCACCCCGTCGAACCGGGCCCGCATCCCGTACCGGCTGCGCGCCAGGGCCTCCACCCGGTCGCCGTCCCGGCGGGTCACGCGCAGGCTGCGCATGTCGGGCTGGAAGCGCCCGAACTCACCCTCCAGATCGGCCATGACCGCCCACACCCGGTCGAACGGCGCGTCGACCACGCCCTCGGTGACGCGGGCGCCGCGGATCCCCGCGGCCATCACGTGCAGCCGGCGCACCGGGTCGAGCGGGGCCGTCGGGTCGTCCGTCCTCATGCCGTCCACATCCTTCGGAATACGGTCCGGGCGCGGTGCAGCCGGGACTTCACGGTGCCCTCGGGGATGCCGAGCAGCCCGGCGGCGGACCGCTCGTCCAGGCCCTCGACGTCGCGCAGCAGCAGGACGGCCCGGTGCTCGGGGGTGAGCCGGCCCAGCACGTCCCGGATGTCCGCGGCGAGCTGGGCGTCCCCGGGCGAGGGCAGTGCGGCGAGTTCGGCGGGCAGGTCCCGGCCGTCCCGGCGGACCACCCGTACCGCCTCGCGGACGGCCAGCACCCGGACCCAGCCGTACAGCGCGTTCGCGTCCCTCAGCGAGCGCAGGCCCCGGAAGACCGCGGTGAGCGTCTCCTGCACCGCGTCCTGGCGGCCGGCCGCGGCGGCGGGCCCGCAGATCCGTCCGCAGATCCGCCCGACGTAGGGCGTGAGGTGGTCGAGCAGGTCGCTCATCGCGAGGGTGTCCCCGCGCCGGGCGGCGCGGGCCAGCGCCACGCCGCGGGAGTGCTCGTCGGGATCAGCCACGGCGGAAGTCTCGCACCGCTCGGCGCGGGCGGAGCCCGGCGGCCCGGGCCGCCGCCGCGCCGAAGCCGAGGCAGAGCGGGGTGTAGAGCACCTGGTCGAGCAGGCGGAAGGCGCTGCCGGGGTCGGTGCCGGGGCCGCAGGCCCACACGATGCCGGCCGCCCCGCGGAGCAGCAGTCCGGTTGCCACGGCGGCGGTGGCGAGTCGGCAGAGCCGGGCGGTGCGGGGCCCGCCGAGGCCGTGCGCCCGGGCGAGCACCGCGGCCGCCGCGGCGAGCAGCAGCGCGGCGAGCGGCAGCACCACGGGCGGCGTGAACGGGACGTCGGCGTTGAGGACGGCCTGCGAGAGGGCCCGGCTGTCGGCGGCGGGCCAGGTGAGGCCGGTGGCCCAGTACAGGTGGAGTGCGGCGTCGGCGGCCAGCAGTGCGGCCACCGCCGTTCCGGTGCGCTGCACGATGCGCTGCTCGGTGCGGTCCACGGTGCGGTCCACGGGTCCCCCTCGCTTCGGTCGGCCGGGTCGGCCGGTCGGCGCCGTCCGGTCGACGGTCCGTCACCGCAGAGGGAGGAGCGGCCGGGGGCGGACGTTCCGTGTGTCCTGCCTCACACCGGCCGGGGCGTGGCGTGCGCCGGCCCGGACGTGGCGACGGACCCCGCCCTGAGCAGCCGGGCGGGGTCCGTGCGGGGGTGGGGGAGGGGCGTCAGGCCTTGGTGACGTCCTCGACCTCGGTGTCGTCCTCGCGACCGGGGGTCTTGAGGTTGAACTTGGTGATCGCGAAGCGGAAGAGCACGTAGTACAGGCCGGCGAAGACCAGGCCGATCGGGATGATCAGCAGCGGGTGGGTGGCCTTGCTGAAGCCGAGGCCGTAGTCGATCAGGCCGGCCGAGAAGGTGAAGCCGGCGTGCACCCCGAGCGCCCAGGTGACGGCCATGGAGACGGCGGTCAGCACGGCGTGGATGGCGAACAGGACCGGGGCGATGAAGAGGAAGGCGAACTCGATCGGCTCGGTGACACCGGTGACGAAGGAGGTCAGTGCCAGCGACATCATCATGCCCATCACCGCGGCGCGGCGCTCCGGGCGGGCGGCGTGCGCGATGGCCAGGGCGGCGGCGGGCAGCGCGAACATCATGATCGGGAAGAAGCCCGACATGAACTGGCCGGCGGTCGGGTCGCCGGCGAAGTAGCGGGTCAGGTCGCCGTGCACCACGGTGCCGTCGGCCTTGGTGTAGTCACCGGTCTGGAACCAGGCGTAGGAGTTCACGAACTGGTGCATGCCGACCGGCAGCAGACCGCGGTTGATCAGGCCGAAGGCGCCCGCACCGAAGGCGCCCGCACCGATCAGGGAGTCGTTGAGGCTGCCGATCGCGTCGCCGACCGGGCCCCAGACCAGCGCGAAGACCACGCCGACGGCGGTGCCGACGAAGGCCATGATGATCGGCACCAGGCGGCGGCCGTTGAAGAAGCCCAGCCAGTCCACCAGCTTGGTGCGGTGGAACTTCTGCCAGAGCACGGCGCTGAGCAGGCCGATCACGATGCCGCCGAGCACGCCCGGGTTCTGGTAGGTGGGTGCGACCCACTTGCCGTCGGCGATGTGGCCGTCGGTGATCGGGAACGCGGTGAGCACGTTCTTGTACACCAGGAAGCCGACCAGGGCGGCGAGGGCGGTCGAGCCGTCGGCCTTCTTGGCGAAGCCGATGGCGATGCCCACCGCGAAGAGCAGCGGGAGGTTGCTGAACACGGCGTCGCCCGCCGTGCTGAACACCGCGGCGACCTTGTCCCAGCCGAGACCGTCCTTGCCGAACACGTCGTCCTGGCCGAGACGGAGCAGCAGGCCCGCGGCCGGCAGCACGGCGATCGGCAGCTGGAGGCTGCGGCCGATCTTCTGCAGGCCCTGGATCGTGCTCTGGCCGATCTTCTTGATCGGGGAGGGTGCCGGTGCCGTGGCGGGCGCCGGTGCCTGCGCAGTCGTACTCATGGGGTGGTTCCTAACGGCAGGGCGGGTCGGTGGGGGTGCATCGGGGGCCGACTCGCGAACTGGTCTACACCACGAGTGGTGTAGACCAGTTTTTAACACGCGCCCGACGGAGGGGGGAACCCCGGAAAGCGCCGCAGGTGGGAAGCGCTATGAAATCGAAACCTTGTTGCGGATCGACGATCTTGACTGTGCTCGGTCATCCGCCATTTTGGCGAGTTGCGCAACAAATGGTCCTCAGGCCTTGGTCACGTCCTCGACCTGGTCGTCGTCCTCCCGCCCCGGCGTCTTCAGGTTGAACCGGACGATGACGAACCGGAACAGCGCGTAATAGACGACCGCGAAGGCCAGGCCGATCGGCATGATCAGCCACGGTTTCGTCGCCAGCCCCCAGTTGATCACGTAGTCGATCAGGCCGGCCGAGAAACTGAAGCCGTCGTGCACCCCCAGCGCCCAGGTCACCGCCATCGAGGCGCCCGTCAACAGCGCGTGCAGCACGAACAGGCCCGGCGCGATGTAGGCGAAGGAGTACTCGATCGGCTCCGTCACGCCCGTCACGAAGCTGGTCAGCGCGACCGAGGTCATCAGACCGTAGATCTCCTTGCGCCGGTGCGGCTTCGCCGAGTGCGCGATCGCCATCGCCGCCGCCGGCAGCGCGAACATCATGATCGGGAAGAAGCCCGAGGTGAACTGCCCCGCCGTCGGGTCGCCCGCCAGGAACCGCGGGATGTCGCCGTGCACCACCTCGTCCGTGCCGGGCTTGTGGAACTCGCCGAACTGGAACCAGACGAAGGTGTTGATCAACTGGTGCATGCCGATCAGCAGCAGCGCCCGGTTCGCCACGCCGAAGATCCCCGCACCGCCAGCGCCCAGGTCGGCCAGCCACTGCGAGAAGTCGGTCATCGCCCGCCCGATCGGCGGCCACACCCACAGCCCCAGGCAGGCCAGCGCCAGCCCCGCCACCGCCGTGATCATCGGCACCAGCCGGCGGCCGTTGAAGAAGCCCAGCCAGTCCACCAGCTTCGTCCGGTGGTACCGCATCCACAGCCACGCCGACATCAGGCCGATCAGGATGCCCCCCAGCACCCCCGGATTCTGGAACACCGCCGCACTCGACGTGTGCGCCGAGTAGTCGATGCACTGGTTGCCCACGATCGTGCCCGTGCACTGGTCCCGGTCCGGGAAGGCCAGCAGCACGTTGTGGTAGACGAGGAAGCCCGTCACCGCCGCCAGGGCCGTCGACCCGTCCGCCTTCTTCGCCATGCCGATCGCCACACCGATGCAGAACAGCAGCGGCAGGCCCAGATTGGAGTCCAGCAGCGCGCCGCCCGCCGCCGCGAACACCTTCGCCACGTTGTCCCAGCCGAGACCGTCCTTGCCGAACACGTCGTCCTGGCCCAACCGGTTCAGGATGCCGGCGGCCGGCAGCACCGCCACCGGGAGCTGCAGGCTGCGCCCCATCTTCTGCAGCCCGCCGTAGAAGGACTGCCACCACGGTGTCGGTGCGGGCGCGGTGCCTGCTGTACTCATGGGAGTCCTCCGCGTGCGGTCCACGGCTCGGCCCGGGGGTCCGTTCCGCCACCCCGGCACTGCGCCTACTATTGGTGTAGACCACTTGGGGAGGTGGACGGGCGCCGGACGGCAGCCCGATGATCGCCATCCTCGGGCCCGGCCGCACACCCGTGCGCGCCAAAATGGGCCAAAAGTGGACTGACGTGGCAAACCGCCCCCAAACGGGAAATGCTTGTCGCGCCGCCGGCCGACACGGAAGCTGAACCCGCGTCACCACACCGGCACACCCACGCACCACGCACCACCGCACCACCGCACCGAGCGGCACGGCACCCGACACCACCCGCCGAACCGCCGACACCCAGGGAGACACACATGGCCAGCAAGGCAGAGAAGATCGTCGCCGGCCTCGGCGGAATCGACAACATCGAAGAGGTCGAAGGCTGCATCACCCGCCTGCGCACCGAAGTCGTCAACCCCGACCTCGTCGACGAAGCCGCCCTCAAGGCCGCCGGCGCCCACGGCGTCGTCAAGATGGGCACCGCCATCCAGGTCGTCATCGGCACCGACGCCGACCCCATCGCCGGCGAGATCGAAGACATGATGGACTGACCGGCCACCACCCCGGCCACGGGCCGCCGCCCCCACCGGGACGGCGGGCCGCACCGCACCCCGCAACGGCTACGCTCGGTGCCTATGTCACGCATCGACGGCCGCACCCCCGACCAGCTCCGCCCCGTCACCATCGAACGAGGCTGGAGCAAGCACGCAGAAGGCTCCGTCCTCGTCTCCTTCGGCGACACCAAAGTCCTCTGCACCGCCAGCGTCACCGAAGGCGTCCCCCGCTGGCGCAAGGGCAGCGGCGAAGGCTGGGTCACCGCCGAATACTCCATGCTCCCCCGCGCCACCAACACCCGCGGCGACCGCGAATCCGTCCGCGGCAAGATCGGCGGCCGCACCCACGAGATCAGCCGCCTCATCGGCCGCTCCCTGCGCGCCGTCGTCGACCACCGCGCCCTCGCCGAGAACACCATCGTCCTCGACTGCGACGTCCTCCAGGCCGACGGCGGCACCCGCACCGCCGCCATCACCGGCGCCTACGTCGCCCTCGTCGACGCCGTCGCCTGGGCCCGCGACAAGAAGCTGCTCCGCGCCAAGGGCAACCCCATCACCGGCGGCGTCAGCGCCGTCAGCGTCGGCATCATCGACGGCACCCCCATGCTCGACCTCCGCTACGAGGAGGACGTCCGCGCCGAAACCGACATGAACATCGTCTGCACCGCCGACGGACGCTTCGTCGAGGTCCAGGGCACCGCCGAAGGCGCCCCCTTCGACCGCGCCCTCCTCGACCAGCTCCTCGACCTCGGCACCCTCGGTTGCGCAGAACTGGACGAAATTCAGCACAAAGCCCTCCGCGACCTCGAAAACTGACCCCGCACCGGGCCGCGGGCGCGCATCCTGTACACGGCGCGCCCGCAGCCCGTAGCGTTCCCGACGGAACCGCGGAACCGGCAGCGCACCACCCGCCGTCCCACACCACGGACCCAGCACGCGCCCACCACACCACGGAGGACACCCGATGCCGGACAGCCTCACCCGCTCCGCCACCCTCGCCGCGGCCGGCCTCGTCCTCCTCCTCCCACTCAGCGCCGTCAGCTGCTCCGCCGCCCAGAAGGCCCTCGACTGCGGCAACACCGCCGTCCGCATCACCAACGACGTCGCCCAGGCCGGCAGCGCCTTCAACAACGCCGCCAACGACCCCGACGCCGCCGGACAGGCCCTCCAGACCCTCAAGAAGGACCTCGACCAGATCAGCCGCAACTCCAGCGACACCGACGTCTCCCAGGCCGTCACCGACCTGCAGACCCAGGTCGACAAGGCCCAGCAGGCCATCGACAACAAGCAGATCCCCGACCTCAAGCCGCTCGGCGACGCCGCGAGCAACCTCAGCAAGGCCTGCACCGGCTGACACCCCCAGCACCCGGCCCCTCGCTAGGGTGGGCCGCATGACTGCACGACGCCTCGTCCTCGCCACCCGCAACCGCCACAAGGTCGCCGAACTCCGCGACATCCTCGGCGACGCCGGACTCGACGTCGAACTCGTCGGCGCCGACGCCTACCCCGAGATCCCCGACGTCCCCGAAACCGGCGTCACCTTCGCCGAGAACGCCCTCCTCAAGGCCCACGCCCTCGCCGAGGCCACCGGCCACCCCGCCGTCGCCGACGACTCCGGCCTCTGCGTCGACGTCCTCGGCGGAGCCCCCGGCATCTTCTCCGCCCGCTGGTCCGGCAAGCACGGCGACGACCGCGCCAACCTCGACCTGCTGCTCGCCCAGCTCTCCGACATCGCCGAACCCCACCGCGGCGCCCACTTCGCCTGCGCCGCCGCCCTCGCCCTCCCCGACGGCACCGAACGCGTCGTCGAGGGCCGCCTCCTCGGCACCCTCCGCACCGTCCCCGCCGGCGACGGCGGCTTCGGCTACGACCCGATCCTGCAGCCCCTCGGCGAGAGTCGGACCTGCGCCGAACTCACCCCCGCCGAGAAGAACGCCATCAGCCACCGCGGCCAGGCCTTCCGCGCGCTGGCGCCGGTCGTCCGCGAGCTGCTCGGCTGACGTACGGAACGCCGAAGGCCCGCCGGAGGGATTCCGGCGGGCCTTCGTTTCTCAGGTACGTGCGGCCGGAGGGATTCGAACCCTCACGGAGTTTCCTCCACTGGCACCTAAAACCAGCGCGGCTGCCATTACGCCACGACCGCATGGCCACAGTCTAGGGGCTGCCTCGGCAGCGACGACAGCGCCTTAGCGCTCGTGGCGCGGGCGTTCCGCTCAGTCGGTGCGCGCGCTGCGGCGGTTCTTGTTCCGACCGCAGTAGGTGTCGGTCGTGGCATGGCAGTTCGGGCAGAGAAGGCGGACGTTGTCCGGGCGGTTGTCGGACCAGTCGCCGTTGATGTGGTCGACCTCCAGGGCCATCGGCTTGCCGTGCCACACGGGGCCGGTGCCGCAGCCCGAGCACTCATCGGGAAGTCCCGTTTCGAGTAGCGCTTGGCGGATCCGAATGCCCGGCAGTCGTTTGGCGTCCGCGGGCCGCTGAACGAGTACCTGCTCCGGCCGCAGGCGCCGCCCGGAGCGTTGGCCCCGGTTGTGCGCCTGGCCCGTGAAGTGCGAGGTGTCGATTCCGAAGGCCTTGATGCGTCGTCCGACGTGCTGCTGCGTCCCTCCCGACGAGCGCTGGCCGAGGTGGCGGACAACCCCGGCGATGCTGTGGCATGCGGCGACCGCCTCCTCCAGCAGCTCCTTCGTGTAGACGGCGCCCCTCGCCCGGAAGTGGGAGGTGTCCACGCCGTGGAAGTTGAGCCGGCTCCGCAGGTACCGCCGGTTGTACGTCTCGGGCTCCTTGCCCAGCGCGTTCAGCATCTCGTCGATCGACGAGACCCCCGCCGCGGTCGTGGCGAGGAGTTCGCGGGTGTATCTGATCTGCATGTGTGTGCCCCCTGTGGGTTCCTGTGTTCGGTACCCGTCCCCCAATGTGGGAACGATCGGGCGGGGTGGGGGTCACGGGGGAGTTCAACGGCCTATTGGTACAGACCTATTGACCGGGATGGTCCAGACCACATAGCTTCGGCGCACTCTGTGGTTCGGCGGCCGGGCGGTTGACGGTGCGTCGGCCGCGGTGTGTCCGACCCTCCCCCACTTGCGTGCCCCGACACCCCTCCCGGGCGCGCCGACACTCTCTCCTGGAGGACCGAGTGTTGAACCGAACCCTGACGGCGCAGCGTCCCCCTGCCGTCGGTACCCGCCGGGCCTCCGGCAGGCGGGTTGCGGCGGGCGCCACGGCGGGCGGCGGGGCGGGCGGGCCGGGGGGGGGGGGGGGGCCCCCCCCGGGGCGCCCGCCGGCCTGGCCGGCCTGTTGCTGGCGACGCTGGGTGCGTCGCCCTCGCAGGCGGCCGCCGACAACCAGTCCTGCCGTCCCGACGGCATGTACACCACCCCGGGTGTGGACGTCCCGTACTGCGACGTCTACGACACCGCGGGCCGCGAGAAGATGGGCGCCGACCACCAGCGCCGGATCATCGGCTACTTCACGGGCTGGCGGACCGGGCAGGACGGCACGCCGGCCTACCTGGTGAACAACGTCCCGTGGGACAAGGTCACCCACCTCAACTACGCCTTCGGGCACGTCGGCAGCGACAACAAGCTGTCGGTGGGCGCGGATTCGCCGACCAACGCGGCGACCGGGATGACCTTCCCGGGCGTGGCGGGTGCGGAGATGGATCCGAGCCTGCCGTACAAGGGCCACTTCAACCTGCTGACGAAGTTCAAGAAGCAGTACCCGAACGTGAAGACGCTGATCTCGGTGGGCGGTTGGGCCGAGACGGGCGGCTACTTCGGGGACGACGGCAAGCGCGTCGCCTCGGGCGGCTTCTACTCCATGACGGTGAACGCGGACGGTTCGGTCAACCAGGCCGGCATCAACACGTTCGCGGACTCGGCGGTCGACTTCGTGAAGAAGTACGGCTTCAACGGCGTCGACGTCGACTACGAGTACCCGACGTCGATGAAGGACGCGGGCAACCCGCTGGACGCGACGATCTCGAACGCGAAGCGCGGTTCGCTGGTCAAGGGTTACGCGGCGCTGATGAAGACGCTGCGCGAGAGGCTCGACCGGGCGGGTGCGACGGACGGCAAGTACTACATGCTGTCGGTGGCGGCGCCGTCGTCCGGCTACCTGCTGCGCGGCATGGAGACGTTCCAGGTGACGCAGTACCTGGACTACGTGAACATCATGTCGTACGACCTGCACGGTGCCTGGAACAAGTACGTGGGGCCGAACGCCTCGCTGTACGACGACGGCAAGGACGCCGAGCTGGCGGCGGCGAACGTGTACGGCACCTCGCAGTACGGCGGCATCGGCTACCTGAACACCGACTGGGCGTACCACTACTTCCGCGGGGCGATGACGGCCGGCCGGATCAACATCGGCCTGCCGTACTACACCCGCGGGTTCAAGAACGTCACGGGCGGCACCAACGGCCTGTGGGGCACGGCGTCGACGTCGACCTGTCCGGCGGGCTCGGGCCTGACGGCGTGCGGTGACGGTGCGGTCGGCATCGACAACCTGTGGCACGACCTGGACGACAACGGCAAGGAGGCCCCGGCGGGCTCCAACCCGATGTGGCACGCGAAGAACCTGGAGAAGGGCATCGTCCCGGACTACCTCTCCGGGTACGGGCTGACCGACACCGCGCTGCAGGGTTCCTACACCCGCAACTACAGCTCCCAGCTGGTGGCGCCGTGGCTGTGGAACGACAGCAAGAAGGTGTTCCTGTCCACCGAGGACGAGGAGTCGGTGGCGGCGAAGGCCGACTACGTGGTGAACCAGGGCGCCGGCGGCGCGATGATCTGGGAGCTCGCGGGCGACTACAGGTGGGACGCCACGGCGAACGGCGGCAAGGGCGAGTACGTGCAGGGCTCGACGCTGACCTCGCTGATGTACGACAAGTTCAAGGCGGCCTCGCCGTACGGTGCGACGCGTTCGACGATCGCGCTGCCGCAGCAGACCCTGCCGATCGACGTGTCGTTCACCAACTTCGCGCTGGGTGACTCGAACTACCCGATCAACCCGAAGATCCACATCGTGAACAACTCGACGCTGACCCTGCCGGGCGGCACCGAGTTCCAGTTCGACTACGCCGACTCGGCGCCGGGCAACGCCAAGGACCAGTCGGGCTTCGGCCTGACGGTGATCCGGCAGGACCACACGGCGGCGAACAACGTGGGCGGTCTGAAGGGCGTGTACAACCGCGTGTCGGTGAAGCTGCCGAGCTGGCAGTCGCTGGCGCCGGGCGCGTCGATCGACATGGACTTCGTCTACTACCTGCCGGTCTCGACCCCGGCGAACTGGACGGTCAACGTCGGCGGCACGCTGTACGGCCTGACCGGTGACCTGACCCGCGGCAGCACCGGCGCGACCTCGTCGCCGAGCGCCTCGGCCTCCGGTTCGTCCTCGGCGAGCCCGTCGTCCTCGGCGAGCGCCTCGCCGAGCGGCTCCGCGAGCAGCTCGCCGAGCACCTCGGCCAGCCCGACCGGCGGCACCTGCACGGTGCCGAGCTGGAACGCGGCGACCGTCTACGCGACCACCACCACGGTGTCCTGGAAGGGCCACAAGTACAGCAACAAGTGGTGGACCCAGGGCGAGGACCCCTCGACCACCGGCCAGTGGGGGGTGTGGAGCGACCTCGGTCCGTGCTGACCGGTCCGAGGTGAACGGCGGCGGTGGCGGTCGACCCGGTCGGGGGGTCGGCCGCCACCGCTCCGTTTCCCGCCCCCGGTCGGGCGCCGTGCGGGGCGGCTACTGCTCCAGGTCGGCCCGCATGGAGGCGAACAGCTTGGCGGCCGAGGCCGGCGAGGACTGCGGGAAGAGCGCGACGGCGGCGGTCGAGGAGTCGGCCCAGCCGCACAGGGCGTCGGCGCCGTACGGCAGGCACTCCAGGCTGCCGCCGAACGGGCCGGGGGCGTAGGGGGTGCCGGTGCCCGGGGTGCCGGTGGAGCCGTTGCCGGCGGCGTAGTCGATCAGGCCGCGCCAGAGGTGCTCGCGGCGCTTGCCGGTGTCCTCGGGGACGTTGTCGACGCCGACGAAGAGGATCCGCCGGCCGGAGGTCTGGCCGGCCCGGTCGTAGTTCTCCACCACGAGGTTCATGCCGTCGCGCATCTCGCCCGGGTCGACGGGGACGTCGCTGATCGTGCCGTCGCCGCTGGACTTGGTGAGGCCGGCGGCGTGCTGGGTGGAGATCACGGTGCGCTTGCCGCCCGAGGGCTTGCCGCCGGCCTTGGCGGTGGCGGAGGTGGCGGCGGGCGCGGGGCTGCTCGGTGCGGCGGTGGTCGCGGCGGCGGTGGGGGTGGGGGCCGGCGCGGCGTCGGTGCCGGGGCCGGCCTCGGGGTCGCAGGCGGTGAGGGCGAGTGCGGCGACCAGGGTGCCGGCGGCGAGGAGGGTGCGGGCGGTGCGTGGTCCGATGCTCGGCACGGTGTCTCCCGGGTGGGTGGAGGGCTCGGGCTGCTCGGCCCGACGCCCGCCGACGCTAGTGGCGCGGGGTGCGCGCCCGCCGGGTCTTGTCCTTCCCACGACCGCTTCGGAACCGGACGGTGACAAGGTGACGGGCCGTCGACCCCCGGGAACGCCGCGGCGGGCACCGGGAGACCCGGTGCCCGCCGCGGCGTCGACGGTCGGTCAGGCGCCGATCCGCAGGTCGCGCAGCAGCTTGGCGACGTGGCCGGTGGCCTTGACGTTGTAGAGCGCGTGCTCGACCTTGCCCTCCTCGTCGACGACGACGGTGGAGCGGATCACGCCGACCACGGTCTTGCCGTACAGCTTCTTCTCGCCGTACGCGCCGTACGCCTCCAGCACCGACCTGTCCTCGTCCGCGACCAGGGTGACCTGGAGGTTCTCCTTCTCGCGGAACTTGCCGAGCTTCTCCGGCTTGTCGGGGGAGACGCCGATGACGTCGTAGCCGGCGCCGGCGAAGACCTCCAGGTTGTCGGTGAAGTCGCAGGCCTGGGTGGTGCAGCCGGGGGTGAGGGCGGCCGGGTAGAAGTACACGATCACCTTGCGGCCGAGGTGGTCGGCGAGGGACACCTGGTTGCCGTCGGCATCGGGCAGGGTGAAGGCGGGGGCGGTGTCGCCCGCCTTGAGGCGCTCGCTCACGGTGGATCTCTCCTCGTGCTGGACGGGTGGTCGTACCCCGGCAAACCTACCCCGCTCGGTGGGTGGCGCTGCGCGGCGCATGGTGGGAGCTGACAGACTGTGCGTGTCGCACAGGACAGCATCAGTGATTGGGGTGGCTCTCGTGGCCCAGGCGAGCAAGGACAAGTCGGCGCGAACGACGGCCCAGATCGAGGCGGACATCGCGCAGGCCCGTGAGCGGCTCGCGTCGACGCTGGACGAGCTGGCGATGCGGGTGCACCCCGCGACGGTCGCGGCGCAGACCAAGGCGCGGATGCTCGGCGCCGTCGAGCAGAAGGTCGGCCGGGCGTACGTGGCGGCGAGCGGGGCGCTGGAGCAGGTCAAGGCCGGTTTCACGGACGAGAAGGGCCGGCCGCGGCCGGAGCGGGTGGTGCCGGCGGCGCTGGTCGGTGTCGGCGTGGTGCTGCTGCTGGCCTCGGCCCGCAAGCGGCGGCGCGGCTGAGGCAGGCCGGTCGGGGCCGGGGCGCTGCGGCGTCCCGGCCCCTTTCCGTGCCCGTTCCGGATGGCGGGCACCTGCGGGCCCGCCGTGCACCTGCGGGCCGTCGGGCGGGTACGGTCGGGTGCGTGAGCAAGAACGACGAGCAGAGCGCGCGGCACGAGGAGCCCCGGCACGACCGGCTGGGGGAGAAGCTGCCGATCAGGATGTTGCACGACCGGGTGCTGGTGAAGGCGGACGCGGGCGAGGGCGAGCGGCGCTCCACCGGCGGCATCCTCATCCCGGCGACGGCGGAGCTGTCCCGGCGCTGCGCCTGGGCCGAGGCGGTGGCGGTCGGCCAGAGCGTGCGGACGGTGGAGCCGGGCGACCGGGTGCTGTACGACCCGGAGGACAAGCTGGAGGTCGAGGTCCGCGGGGCGACGTACGTGCTGCTGCGCGAGCGCGACCTGCACGCGGTGGCGTCCGAGCGGCTGTCCGGCGCGGAGGGGTCGACCGGCCTCTACCTGTGAGCCCCGTGGGCGCGTGAGCCCCGCAGGCACGTGGGCGACGCCCCGGACCGCGTGTGCGGTCCGGGGCGTCGCGGTGCCGGGCGGGGTGCGGCTCAGGGCCGGGGTACGGGTGGCGGGCCCGGGGCGGGTGCGGGTGCCGCGGCGGGCCGGGCGGCCGCTGGGCGCTTGACGGCGGGCGCCTTGGGCTTGGGCTTCGGTTGCGGCTTCGGCTTGGGCTTGGGTTTGGGCGCGGCGGGGGGCTGGGGGCTGGGCGTGGGCGGTTCGGTGTTGCCGGGGCCGGGTTGCAGGTCGAACTGGCCGACCGGGCTGCCGCCGAGCGCGGCGCCCATGTAGGAGGTCCAGATCCGGGCGGGGAAGGTGCCGCCGTTGACCCGCTCGTAGCCGGCGGTGCCGGCCAGCGACTCCTTGGCGTGGGTCTTCTTGTCCTCGCGGAACAGGCCGACCACCGTGGCGAGTTCGGGGGTGTAGCCGGCGAACCAGGCGGAGCGGTTGTCGTCGGTGGTGCCGGTCTTGCCGGCGGCGGGCCGGCCGAGGGCCTGGGCGGTGGCGCCGGTGCCGCGCGGGCCGACGGTGTCGCGCAGGACGTCGGTGACGGCGTCGGCGCTGGTGCGGCTGACGGCGGTGGTGGCGTCGTGGGCGGGCAGCGCGGGCCGGTCGCCGGTGCCGGGGCGTTCCAGGGCGGTGACGGCCCAGGGGCGGAAGGCCTGGCCGTGGTTGGCGAGGGCGGCGTAGACGGCGGCGAGGTCGAGGGCGCTGGGGGTGGCGGTGCCGAGCGTCATCGAGCTGTGGTCGGGGTCCATGCCCTGGAGGCTGTCGGGCAGGCCGAGGCGGATCGCGGTGCGGCGGACGTTGTCGAGTCCGGCGTCGATGCCGAGCTGGGCGTAGACGGAGTTGACCGAGCGCATCATGGCTTCGCGCAGGGTGATCTGGCCGTGGTTCTCGTTGTCCTCGTTGGGCGGGGCGTAGGGGGTGGGGCCGCCGACGACGAGCCGGCCGCTGGTGCCGTCGTACGGGGTCTGGGTGGTGATGGGTTTGCCGTCCTGGGTGGTGCGGTCGCCCTCCAGGGCGGCGGCGAGGTCGATGGGCTTGAAGGTGGAGCCGACCTGGTTGTCCTGGCGGAGGGCGTCGTTGTAGGGCTGGACGGCGTAGTCGGGGCCGCCGTAGGCGGCGACGATGCGGCCGGTGCCGGGTTCGACGGAGGCGCCGGCGACGCGGACGTCGGTGTCGGTGCGGGGGCGCTTGGCGGGGTCGAGTTCGGCGGTGAGTTCCTGCTTGACGGCGTTGACGAAGGCGTCCTGGCGGTTCTTGTCGAAGGTGGTGGTGATCCGCCAGCCGCCGGCCTTGAGGGTGGCGGTGTCGAGGACGCCGGTCTGGGTGAGCCAGTCGTCGGCGATGTCGACGAGGTAGCCGGCCTGCCCTTCGAGGCCGCCCGCGGGCTGCGGTTCGAGGACCTCGGGGAAGGTGGTCGCGGCGCGGGTGGCCTGGTCGAGGAGGCCGAGCGAGACCATGCCGTCGAGGACGTAGTTCCAGCGGGCGACGGCCTTCTCGCGGTTGGCGGGGGAGGCGGTCTTCACGTCGTAGGCGCTGGGGGCCTGCAGCAGGGCGGCGAGGTAGGCGCCCTGGGCGAGGTCGAGGTGGGCGGCGTCGGTGCCGAAGTAGGCGCGGGCGGCGGTCTGGATGCCGTAGGCGCTGCGGCCGAAGTAGCTGGTGTTGAGGTAGCCGGCGAGGATCTCGTCCTTGCTGTCCTGGCGGTCGACCTTGAGCGAGATGAAGAGTTCGCGGGCCTTGCGGCTGAGGGTCTGTTCCTGCGTCAGGTAGTAGTTCTTGACGTACTGCTGGGTGATGGTGGAGCCGCCCTGGAAGGCGCGGCCGCCCTGGCCGAGGTGGCTGACGTTCTGCCAGGCGGCGCGGACCATGCCCTTGAGGTCGATGCCGCGGTTGCGGAAGAAGGTGCGGTCCTCGGCGGAGACGACGGCGTCGCGGACGTGCACGGGGACCTGGTCCAGGGAGACGTCCTCGCGGTTGACGGCGCCGGTGCGGGCGATCTCGGTGGTGCCGTCGGCGTAGTAGTACACGTTGCTCTGGGCGAGGGCGTGCGCGTTGGGGTCGGGGACGGGCACGGCCAGGTAGAGCGCGGCGAAGGCGCCGGTGGAGAGCAGCAGTCCGCCGCCGAGCAGGGTCAGCGAGGTCCGCCAGGTGGGGACGGTGCGGCGCCAGCGGGGGAGGCTGCGGCGGTGGTCGCGGCGGGCGCGGCGGCGCAGCCGGCGGCGGTCGCGGCGGGTGCCGGGTGCGCCGGGGGGCGTGCCGGGTCCGTCGGGCCGGTCGTTCTCACGGTCGGGGCGGCGCGGGCCGGGGGCCCGGCCGGGGGCCGGTGCGGGGGCGGGCCGGGCGGGGGCGTCGGGGGCCGCGGCGGTGCCCCGCTGGGCGGGCGGATCGGCGCGCGTGGCGGTGTCCTGCCCGGGGCGGTGGTGGCCGTTGCCCGCCGGGTTGTTGGCTCGCTGCGCTCGGGTCATGGGGCGATTATGGGCGATTTGACCCGTAATCAGGTGTTTTGGCCGGTCGGCTCGGGCGTGCCGGAATTCGCCTGCGCGGGCCCGCGGCCGGCGCTACGGTGAAAGGTGACAACCGCAGACCGCTGAGACACCGCTCAGCTCCGCCCGCCGCTCCGGACCCCCGGGGTGCGCCCGGTCGGAGCCGATCGGGGCTGCCCGCACGCCCGCGTGCGGGCCGTTCGGCGTGCGCCCGTACCGGTCCGTGCACGACTGCGGGCCGAAAAGTCGACAAGGAGACATCATGGCGATGGCAGTGCAGACCGGACGACGGGAAGGGGGCGGCGCGGCGGTCTACCTCGCGGTGGCCGCCGGCGCCTTCCGCCGCTACGCCACCTACCGCGCCGCGACCCTCGCCGGCACCGTCACCAACACCGTCTTCGGCTTCATCCTCGCCTACACCTTCCTCGCCCTGTGGCAGGCCCGCCCCGGCCTCGGCGGCTACGACACCGCCCAGGCCGTCACCTACATCTGGATCAGCCAGGCGCTGCTCGTCACCGTCGCCGTCTGGGGCGGCGGCTTCCAGGACGACGTCCAGGAACGCCTGCGGACCGGCGACATCGCCGTCGACCTGCACCGCCCGGTCGACTTCCAGGGCTGGTGGCTCGCCACCGACCTCGGCCGCGCCGCCTTCCACCTGCTCGCCCGCGGCACCCTGCCGACCCTCGCCGGCGCCCTCGCCTTCCACCTCCGGCTGCCCGCCTCGCCACTGGTGTGGGCGGTCTTCCTGGTCTCCGTCGCGCTCGCCGTCACCGTCAGCTTTGGCCTGCGCTTCCTGGTCGTGCTGACCGGCTTCTGGCTGCAGGACTCCGACGGGGTGCGGGCCGTCGTGCTGGTCGTCGCGATGTTCCTCTCCGGCATGCTGCTGCCGATCGGGCTCTTTCCCGGCTGGCTCGGCAGCCTCGCCGCCGCCCTGCCCTGGGCCGCGGTGATCCAGACCCCGGTCGACATCCTCGTCCAGCACCGCACCGGCGCCGCCGCGGCCACCGGGATCGCCGGCCAACTCGCCTGGGCCGCCGCCCTCCTCGCCGCCGGACGGCTCACCCTCGCGCTCGCCGTGCGCAAGGTGGTGGTGCAGGGTGGCTGAGCTCCTCCTCGCCGAGCGCCCGGGCCGCGGGGCCGTCCGCGCCGGGTGGGCGCGCGCCTGCTGGGCCGTCCGCGCCTGGTGGCTGATGGCCGGCATGTGGACGCGGTCCTCGATGTCCTACCGGACCTCCTTCGTCCTCATGCTCCTCGCCAACCTCGCCACCACCTCCCTCGACTTCCTCGTCGTCGTCCTGATGTTCCGCCACACCCACACCCTCGGCGGCTGGACCCTGCCCGAACTCGGCTTCCTCTACGGCACCTCCGCCTTCGCCCTCGGCACCGCCAACCTCTTCGTCGGCTCCGTCGACGCGCTCGGCAACCGGATCCGCACCGGCACCCTCGACACCATGCTGGTCCGGCCCGCCCCGGCCCTCGCCCAGGTCTGCGCCGAACGCTTCTCGCTGCGCCGCCTCGGCCGGCCCCTCCAGGCCGCCGCCGTCCTCGGCTGGTCGCTCACCGCACTGCCCGTGCACTGGACGGCCGACCGGATCCTGCTCGTCCCGGTGCTGCTGCTCTGCGGCAGCGTCATCTTCGCGAGCATCTTCGTCGCCGGCGCCACCCTGCAGTTCTGGTGGGGCGACGCCGGCGAACTCCAGCACTCCCTCACCTACGGCGGCGCCACCCTGCTCCAGTACCCGCCGACCGTCTTCGCCAAGGAACTCGTCGCCGGCACCGTCTTCGGCGTCCCGCTGGCCTTCGTCAACTGGCTGCCCGCACTGCACGTCCTCGGCCGACCCGACCCGCTCGGCCTGCCCACCGCCTTCCAGTACGCCTCGCCCGTCGCGGCCGCCCTCTGCGTGCTCGCCGCCGCCCTCACCTGGCGGGCCGGACTGCGCGCCTACCAGGGCGCCGGCAGCTGAACCGGCCCCCCGAACCGACCCGGCAGCCGGACCGGCCCCGCCGGGCCCACCACCACGCCGAGCAGAAGCCGAGCAGAAGCCGAGCAGAAGGAGACACCCCATGGCCCTCATCGAACTCGACGACGTCCGCCGCAGCTTCACCGTCCGCACCCGCGCCGGCCGCTTCCGCCGCGCCCGGCGCGAGGTGCACGCCGTCGACGGCCTCAGCTTCACCGTCGGCGCCGGCGAGTGCGTCGGCTACATCGGCCCCAACGGCGCCGGCAAGTCCACCACCGTCAAGATGCTCACCGGCATCCTCGTCCCCAGCTCCGGCCGGCTCCGCGTCGCCGGCGTTGACCCCGCCCGCGACCGCACCGCCCTCGCCCGCCGGATCGGCGTCGTCTTCGGCCAGCGCACCACCCTCTGGTGGGACCTCCCGCTGCGCGACTCCTACGAACTCGCACGCCGCATCCACCGCATCCCCGACGCCCGCTACCGCGCCAACCTCGACCGCTGCGTCGACCTGCTCGACCTCGGCGCCCTCCTCGACACCCCCGTCCGGCAGCTCTCGCTCGGCCAGCGGATGCGCGGCGACCTCGCCGCCGCCCTGCTCCACGACCCCGAGGTGCTCTACCTCGACGAGCCGACCATCGGCCTCGACGTGGTCAGCAAGGCCAAGGTCCGGGCCTTCCTCAAGGAGGCCCACCGCAACCACGGCACCACCGTGCTGCTCACCACCCACGACCTCGTCGACATCGAGCAGCTCTGCGACCGGGTCATGGTGATCGACCACGGCCGGCTCGTCCACGACGGCGACCTCGACGGCCTGCACGCCGCCGGCGACAGCGAACGGACCCTGGTCGTCGACCTCGCCGAGGCGCGGCCGCCGATCCTGGTGCCCGGCGCCCGCACCGTCCGGGTCGACGGGCCCCGCCAGTGGCTGGCCTTCCCCGCCCGGGAGAGTGCCGCGCCGATCGTCGCCGCGGTCGCCGCCCGCTACCCGCTGGCCGACCTCTCCGTCCGCGAACCCGCCATCGAGGACGTCATCGCCCGGATGTACGCGGGCGCCGTCATCGGCTGAGCCGCCCGCCCACCGGCCCCGCCGTCCCGGTCGCGCCGCCCGGCCCGGCAACGCGATCAGGACGGCGGGCGCGGGGCAGACTGTCCAGGTGAGCGTCGAACAGAGAACCGGAACGGCCTCCCGACCTCCCACCGGGGTCAGCTTCACCGAGGCCGACGAGCGCAAGCGCCGCGGCGTACGGCGGATGAAGAGCATCGCCACCGGCCTGCTGGCGTTCGCCACCGTCGTCTTCGCCCTCGCCACCTGGGCCTCCGCCGCCGGGGCCGGGGCCTGGGCGGGCTACGTCGCGGCCGCCGCCGAGGCGGGCATGGTCGGTGCGCTCGCCGACTGGTTCGCGGTGACCGCGCTGTTCCGCCGCCCGTTCGGCCTGCCGATCCCGCACACCGCGATCATCCCGACCAAGAAGGACGCCTTCGGCAAGTCCCTCGGCGACTTCGTCGGCGACAACTTCCTCTCCCCGCCGGTCGTCCGAGCCCGCCTGGAGGCCATCGGCATCTCCCGGCGGCTCGGCGAGTGGCTGGCCGCCCCCGGCAGCGCCGAACGCGTCACCCGGGAGGCCGCCGCCGCACTGCGCGGCGTCATCGCCGTGCTGCGCGACGAGGACGTGCAGGCGGTCGTCGCCGAGGCCGTCACCCGCAGGGCCGCCGCCACCCCGGTCGCCGAACCCGCCGGCCGGCTGCTCGGCAAGGTCGTCGCCGACGGCGGCCACCACGGCGTGGTCGACCTGGTCAGCGTCCGCGTCCACCACTGGCTCGCCGAGCACCACGAGGACATCGTCGAGAGGGTCACCCGCAAGACGCCCGGCTGGACGCCCAAGTTCATCGACCACCAGGTCGGCGAGCGCGTCTACAAGGAGCTGATGCGGTTCGTCACCGACATCCGCGACGACCCGCAGCACCCCGCCCGCGGCGCCATCGACAACTTCCTCGCCGACTTCGCCACCGAACTGCAGCACGACCCCGACACCATCGCCCGGGTCGAGCACGCCAAGGCCGACCTGCTGGAACGGCCCGAGGTGCAGGACCTCATCGCCTCCTCCTGGGCCGCCGTGCGCACCCTCGTCCTCGGCGCCGCGGAGGACGAGCAGAGCGAGCTGCGCCGCCGGCTGCGCGACGCGCTGCGCTCGCTCGGCCGTCGGCTCGCCACCGACCCGAAGCTGCAGGCCAAGGCCGACGGCTGGCTGCAGGACGCCGCCGAGTACGTCGTCGAGACCTACCGCGAGGAGATCACCGCGCTGATCTCCGACACCGTCGCCGGCTGGGACGCCGACGACGCCTCCCGCAAGATCGAGGCCAACGTCGGCCGCGACCTGCAGTTCATCCGGATCAACGGCACGGTCGTCGGTGCCGCCGCCGGGCTGGTGATCCACACCGTCGCGGTGGTCCTCGGCGGATAGCATGCAGAGTCAGTTGGACCTGCGAAGGAGCGTGTGTGGTGACCGAGGGCAGCAACCCGATCGAGGCGTTCATCGCCGGCATGCCGAAGGCCGAGCTCCACGTGCACCACGTCGGCTCCGCCTCCCCGCGCGTCGTCGCCGAGCTCGCCGCCCGCCACGAGGGCCGCACCAAGGTGCCCGCCGACCCGGCGGCGCTCGCCGAGTACTTCACCTTCACCGACTTCGCACACTTCATCGAGGTGTACCTGAGCGTCGTCGACCTGATCCGCGACGCCGAGGACGTCCGCGCCCTCACCTACGGCGTCGCCGAGGACATGGCCCGCCAGCACATCCGCTACGCCGAGCTCACCATCACCCCGTACTCCTCGGTGAACCGCGGCATCCCCGACGTCGCCTTCATGGAGGCCATCGAGGACGCCCGCAAGGCCGCCGAGAAGGAGCTCGGCGTCGTGCTGCGCTGGTGCTTCGACATCCCCGGCGAGGCCGGCCTCGCCGCCGCCGAGGAGACCGCCCGGCTCGCCGTCGACCTCGCCCCCGAAGGCCTGGTCAGCTTCGGCCTCGGCGGCCCGGAGATCGGCGTGCCCCGCCCCCAGTTCAAGCCCTACTTCGACCGCGCCCGGGCGGCCGGCCTGCGCAGCGTCCCGCACGCCGGCGAGACCACCGGCCCGCAGACCGTCTGGGACGCCCTGCGCGACCTCGGCGCCGAGCGGATCGGCCACGGCACCCAGGCCGTCCAGGACCGGGCGCTGCTCGACCACCTCGGCGAGCACCGGATCGCGCTGGAGGTCTGCCCGACCTCCAACATCGCCACCCGCGCCGTCGAGCGGATCGAGGAGCACCCGATCAAGCAGATGGTCGACGCCGGACTGCTCGTCACCGTCAACAGCGACGACCCGCCGATGTTCGGCACCGACCTGAACACCGAGTACGCCGTCGCCGCCCGGCTGCTCGACCTCGACGAGGCCGGCGTCGCCGCGCTCGCCAAGAACGCCGTCGAGGCGTCCTTCCTCGACCAGGCCGGCAAGGCCCGGCTCGCCGCCGAGATCGACACCCACCTGGCCGCCTGGCAGCGCTGACCGGGACCCGCTACGCGTGGCACGACCCCGGCCCGGCGAGCCGCCGGACCGGGGTCCGGCATTCCGGGCGGGGGAGCACCGTTCCGGGCCGGGGGGCCGCCGGCGGCGGGAACAGGACGCCCGGGCGGGGATGTTGTGCGTGTCCGGTGACAAGTGCGTACCGATGGCCGCCGAGGGTCCGCACCCCCTGACGGCCCGTCCGTGCGGGCCGCTATGTTACGGGTGGGGGTTGCTGCCGCCCGTCGGTGCGCACAACCGACCGGACGGTGACGGACCCTGATTACCGGGGGCGAGAGAGATGTGGTGGAACGGCGGGCCGCGGCGGGCCGGCCGGACACGGGGGAGGTTTCAACGATGGTGAACGCGGCGGACTCCGGCGGCAGCGGCGGCGGCGGCACGTCCGGCATCTTCTACAACGTCGTCTCGACGGTGACGGCCGCTCAGACCGCGGCCATGGTGGCCCAGTCCCAGGCCCTCGCCGGCCAGGTCGGCGCCCAGGCCGTCAAGGTCGAGGTCGAGAACCTGCAGACCTTCAAGAACAAGGTCGACACGATCCTCAAGGACCTCGACGGCTCGCCCGCGAGCCACGGCGAGGTCTCCCAGCAGCAGCTGCAGTCCTGGCAGCTCGGCCAGAACTTCGGCCAGGCGGGCAGCCTGATGAGTGCCTACGCCACGGTGCACGCCAACCTGGAACAACTGTCGAAGACGCTCTCCCTGCAGATCGAGGCGATGAGCGCCAGCATCGACATGGCGGCCCGCGGCTACGCCAACGCCGACGAGGAACAGCGCCAGAAGTTCCAGACGATCCTCAACCAGGCGGACCAGCAGACCCAGGTCTCGTCGGCGGCCGGCTACCGGACCGCCGCGGGCGGCGGCACCCAGGCCCAGCCCGCCTCGTACCCGCAGCAGGCCGCCCAGCCGTCCACCGGCACCCAGCAGGGTTCGTACTGATGTCCGCTCCGGAAGCGGAAAGGGGGAGTGAGGCATGACCGAGAAGCGATTCGTCAGGATCCACCGCGACGGCGACGACTTCGGCGGCTCCAGCCACGAGCAGTTGGTGGCCATGGTCGAGAGCGCCGACCCGGTGGCCGTCATGCAGGTCGGCCAGCGGCTGCTGCTGGCCGCCCAGAAGATGGACGAGATCAGCAACGAGCTGCACGCCCACATGAGCGGCCTCGAGTGGGAGGGCCAGGCGGCCGACAGCTTCAAGACCTGGGGCGGCAACGTCTCCAAGTCCACCATGCAGCTCGCCGACTACTCGCGGAACGCCGGCACCTACATCGCGACCGCCGGCGAGACGCTCGGCGAGGTCAAGCGGAGCATGCCGGACGTGCCGACCTCCGACATGGAGACCGTCCGCCGGTACGAGGCGCAGCCGAACACCGCGGTCAGCGTCGGCGGCTTCATCGCCGGCGGCATGGCGATGCCCGGCATCGGCAACGTGGTCGGCGGCTGGGCGGCCGGCAAGGTCGCCGACATGGTCGACCCGAACTGGGTCACCCAGGAGGAGGCGCAGGCCGCGCAGAAGCGCGTCGACCAGGCGCACCAGGACGCGATCCAGCAGATGGCCAAGCTGGGGCAGTCCTACGACCAGTCGGTCACCCGGCTGAACTCCGCGCAGCCGCCGGAGTTCCCGGCGGTGCCGGGTGCCGAACGGCGCCAAGACGGACAGAACGTCGAGGTGGGCGGCAGCACCGGCGGCGGCGGAGGCACCGGCGGCTCGGGCCGGCCGGCACAGATGCCCACGTGGACGCCGCCGTCCGGCCACCAGACGGTGCCCACGACGCCGCCGGTCCACCAGGTGCCGACCGGGCCCGGCCAGGTGCACACCATGCCGTACCCGTACACCGGCCAGATGCCGAGCACCGGCATCGACCACGCACCGACGATGCCGACCTCGCCGACCCTGCCGGGCGGTAGCCAGCCCGGTGGCGGCAGCACGCTGCCCGGCGGCGGCAGCCTGCCCGGTGGCGGGAACCTCGGCGGCGGACTGCCCGGCGGCGGTCTGCCCGGTGGCCTCGGTGGCGGCGGTCTGGGCGGCGGCAGTCTGGGCGGCGGCCGCGGTGGTGCCGGTGGCGGCGGTCAGCCCGTCGGTGGCGGCGGCGGTGGCAGCACCGTCGGCGCGGGTCGTGCGGGCGGTACGGCCGGAGCGGGCGGCACCGGAGCCGGGGCCCGGCCCGGTGGCGGCGCGGCCGGCAGCACCCCGGGGACGGGCCAGGCGGGCCGCGCCGGTGCACCCGGCATGGGCGGCATGCCGCACGCCGGAGGTGCCGGCGGTGCGGGTGCCAAGGGCGGCGCCGGCGGCGGCCGTGCG
>NZ_BAAALD010000077.1:0-35845 GCF_039528095.1 Kitasatospora arboriphila | reverse complement strand
CCTTCCGGGGCCGAAGCCCCTGATCAGGAGTGTCCGTCAAAGCGGATCAAGCCCAGGTGACACCAGACGCAAGCGCGCCGAGGCACGCGCGACACCGCGTCATGCGAGCTCACCAGTCGCAGGCCGTGGCGGCGCGTCATCGACGGGCTGCGCCCTGTCCCTGCTCTGGCGGTGCTTGATCGGCGAGGTCGAGGCGCCAGTTGTTGCTGCGCATCAAGGTGCCGCTGCCCGGGGGGTATTCGAAGTCGCAGGCGTCGATGAGGGTGAACCCGAGGCGGTTGCAGAGCGCGTTCGAGGGGGCGTTGTCGACCGACGGGAAGGCGTGCAGGCCCCGGGGTGCGCCGGGTCGGCGTGCGGCCTCACGCACGATGGCGATCAGGGCGGTGCCGGCTGCGGCGGCGAAGCCGCGGCCCTGGTAAGGCGGTAGGACGTTCCAACCGGTTTCGTAGACCTGTTCGCCTTGCCAGTCACGCTGGTGGTAGGCGATGCTGCCGACCATTTCATCGTCGAGCAAGATCGCGAACATGCAGCCGCGGCCGGTTTCGGGCATGGCAAGGTAGCGGCGGTGCCGGTCGAGTAGTTTCTCCTCCGGTTCGGGCCCGCCGACGTGGTGGCGCATCTGCGGGGTGTTGATCCGCCGCAGCAGGCCGAGCGCGGATTCCGACCACGGCTTGAGGTGCACGTCCATGCCGCGCAGCCTCGCAGGTCTCGGCATCATCGGGCATCTCATTTCCGCTCGACGTGGGATGCGAGACGGTTTCACCGTTGCCTAGTCGCCGCCCAACAACGGTCACTCTTCGTGACTGCCCGGTCTGGCCGCCCTCGAATACGCATCACCCTGACATGCGAGCTCACCAGTCCCGGAGACCTTGTTGTCCTGGTGGGAGGGTTGCTCGCCGAGTGCGGAGGACCCGAAGCTGCGGGTGACAGGGGCGAGGCTGGCGCAGGGCGAGGTGGGCGGCGGTCGGATGCCGCTCGCGTCGCCGACGTCGATCAGGATGCGGGCGCTGGTCCGGCACCGGCGCCGGTGCCGGGCATGGAGTTAAGGATCTTGGGCAGCGGGTGCTCGTCCGGCAACTCCTGGTTTCGCTTCTCCGAAAGCTTGTGCTGGTTGAGGACGGCCGTAGCGAGCCGGCCAGACTTGGCACGATCAGTGCGGCCGCCCCGGCGGCCGGGAATGATCGCAGTCTGCGCACCGGGCGCGCCGGGGATGGCCTCCACCCGCCTGGGCCGGCACCGCTGGGTCATCGAGCTAACCGGCGCCTGACTCGGCGGCTTCCGCCGGCTCCACCGCCGCTACGAGCGTAAGGGCGACTCGCTTCGCCGCCCTCATCTGCCCCCCGGGGACTCTCAAGTGAGGTGACTTCTTGGTTCCGGAGGGGTCCTTGCGGCCGGTCTTGGCCCGGCCTGGGCGTCGGCTCGCAGGAGCAGCCGAACCACAGGACTTGCAGCAGCTTGCCGAGGTCGGCCCCGGTCGCTGGTCCGGCGTCGATGGCAGCCTGCAGATGGGTTGGATCGCAGTGCGGTCACTGCGGCGGCAGGGTCGTGAACTGACCCCAGAGCGATTCTGTCAGCCGCAATGCAGCACAGGCACAGGTCTCCGTTGATCATGGAGCAGAACAAGGCCTGAGGGGAGGTTCGGTCCGAGTTTTGGCGGGATCGCTCAGTCGACGGTGAGCTGCCCGGGGATGCGGCCGGAGGCGCGGAGCTCCTGCAGGTCGGGGAGCTGCGGTCGCTGCGCGACCCGAACGACACCCCATCTGAACGATGACGACGCCGGAGAGGGTCGGGGAGGAGCGGGCGCGGCATTGGTCGCATGCGACCGACCCTGCTCAAACCGCTGCTCTCATCTGGGCTATCAAGGGAGGACGTCTCCAGTTAGGACACGTAGCGTCGCCAGGTAATGACGCTACGCAACTCCTTAGGAGGGTTGACCATGTCACGGAAGCCGGGACGGGAACACATACTCGCGGGCCGCCGAATAGCCCTGGCGACTGTCAGCAGCTTGGCCGCAGGCTCCATCGTGCTCTCGTCGGGCTACGCAGCCTTCGCCCAACCGACGCCGACTCCTTCCAGCATGCACACCACCCCGTCGCCGACACACTCGACTGCGACGCCCAGCCCGTCCCACACCACAGCCTCGCCTACACCTACGCACTCGACGACATCCCCGTCGCCCACGCACACGACGGCCTCGCCCACACCGCCGTCCACCCCACCTTCGGTGGCGCCTCCGTCGTCCGCGTCCCCTTCAGTAGCCCCGCCATCGCACGTGCCGGCATCCCAGCCGCCCTCGGTGCTAGGCGAATCCACCGGCCCCGTGTGCATCACACATGCCGTTGTGAGCGGGGACACGCTGTGGGCGATCGCCGCCCAACTCCTGGGTGACAGCAACAGGTGGCCTGAGATTTACGACGCCAACCAAACGGTGATCGAAGCAGCTGCGCGTGAGCACCCCCGCCCGCCGGTGTTCGGGTCGAGTGACCATGGCCACTGGATCTTCCCGGGCACGAGGTTGACGATCCCGGGTGCCAGCTGTGCACCGGCCACTCCGAGCGCCCCGGCCACTCCACCGACTACCTCGACCACTGCTGGCGGAGTATCGGATGAAGAAGCATGCAAGGCTCTGGGGGGAATTCCGTCCGAGAATGAGAGCGGCTTCTTCTGCGGCAGATTCGTCACGCTTTCCCCGCTGGAACATCCTTTCAGCCCGGGAGAACTGGATCAACTGAAGTTCGCGGACGATACAGTGGGATGCCTCGGGGACCTCGGTGGGGTTGCCTCCAAGTGGGGCAAAGCGCTCACCGACGCGGGGGAGGACGTCGTCGACGTGGTCCTCTTCATAAACGGGGTCGCTACCTTGAAGGGGGACCTAGAGACCTTGGCCGAGAAGCTAGAGACCTTGGACCTAAAGTCAAGCGACATAGTGCAGATCGTCACCAAGGTCAAGGACAAAGCGTCAGGTGATATAGCGAATGTCGTCTGGGACCTTGCTGGGTTGGTGCCAGAGCTACCGGGTGTGGGTTGCGTCAAGCTCTTCTACAACCGCGCCGTAGCATTCGGCCTCATCGGATAGCGCTGGCTAGGACAGCTAGGCGACTGTCAGCCCCGGCGTTGCCCGGCTCGTCCGAGCTTGAGGCGGCTGACGCCGGCGAGTCCGAGGAGCAAGACCAACACGGCCCCTGCGGATCTTGGAGCTTTCCCTGCTCCGAGTTTCACAGGGCCGTGTTCGTCTTATCTGCTGGCACCGAGCCTCTAGAACGAACTGCGGTGGGGGGCGCCGGTCGTCCAAAGGCGCACCGTTGCGTCCATACTGCCCGTCGCGAGCAGGTCCCCGTCAGGCGAGAACGCCACAGATCGCACCGCGGAGGCATGGCCATTGAGGGGCTTGCTGGGAGTCATATGATCCGTCGGGTCCCATAGCCGGACCGTGCAGTCGTCGCTGCCGCTCGCCAGCAAGCGTCCATCGGGTGAAAACGTCACTGACCGCACAGCGGAAGCATGACCGGCGAAGAGCTGTTCACTTCTGCTGTCCATGTCCCACAGTCGCAGTGCCCCATCGCGGCAGCCAGTCGCCAGCAGCCGCCCATCCGGGGAGAACGCCGCTGCGAGAACCGTGCTCTCAAGGCCCACCAGGCGTCCCACGATCTGCCCGCTAGCCACGTCCCATAGCCACACTGTCCCGTTGGTGCAGCCAGTAGCCAGCAGCCGACCGTCAGGTGAAAACGCTACCGAAGAGGCCACCTCGCCCTGAACGCCATCGATTTCCGCAACAACCTTTCGCGTGTGGGAGCTCCACAACCGCACGACCTTACGGTCCCCTACGGCAAGTAGCTGCCCGTCGGGCGAAAATGCCAGGCAGTCCGCAAAACTTGCCGGGCGCTCACCAACTAGTGTTCGGGTGACTGGGTCCCAGAACTGCAGTCTTCCATCTCGATAGCCAGTGGCCAGGAGCTGCCCGTTCGGCGAGAACGCCACCGAGAGCACGGAGCTGGTCTGGCCCTCGGTGATGGCACTGATCATGGTGCCGGTTTCGGGGCTCCAGAACTGCACCGCTCCGTCACCGCACCCGGCAGCTAGCAGCCGCGCATCCGGGGAAAACGCCACGGACATGACCAGACTGCGGAGGTCAAATGCAGGAAGCATCAGTTGCTTCCCCTGGTCGATGGCATGCCTGAGAGCCCTGACGGCAAGCGGTTCCTTGAGCCTCGGCGGGCGCCACGAATCGTCCCTGGCGTAGACCTGGGCCCTGTAGTCATCACTGCTGGTCGCCAGCAGGCTGCCGTCCGGCGAGAATGCCAGTGAGACAACTGGAACGTTGTCGTCGGACAGGGGTCCGCGAACGGGCTTTTCAGTGGCTACATCCCACAGTTGTACGGAACCGTTCGCGCAACCGGCGGCCAGGAGGCTCCCGTCTGGTGAGAAGGCCACCGACAGGACCTCGGTGACCAGGCCGGGAAGCATCTGGTAGCGCTCCCCATTCCAGAGCATCAGCCCGTTCCCGGTGCCACCAGCCAGCAGACGACCGTCCGCCGAGAACGCAAGCGCATGAATCTGGCTATCACCGACGTCGAACTCGCTCACCCGTCCGAGGGTGTTCAGGTCCCACAGTCGCACGATCCCGTCATGACCAGCGGCAGCCAGATACTTCCCGTCCGGTGAGAACGTTGCCGAGAAGATGAGGCCTCCAGGGTCCCCCAAGGTGCCGAGCGGAGCACGTGCGCCTGGATGCCAAAGTTGCACCGTCCCATCATGGTGACCCGCTGCAAGCAGGTTGCTGTCCCTTGAGAACTCCACCGAGAAGACCTCGCCGGCGTACGCAGCGAGAGGATGGTCGAGAGGGGTCTGGGTGACTGGATCCCACAGGCGCACTGTCCCATCGCGGCCACCACTTGCCAGGTACTGCCCATTCGGCGAGAAGGCCAGCGACAGAACCTCACCATCGTGGCCGCAGTGTGGGCCCCCCATCGGTGTACGGCTCGTCGGGTCCCAGAATCGCACTTCCCCATCATCGCTACCTGTCGCCAGCACGCGTCCGTCTGGCGAAAACGCCACGGACAAGTACCGCTCCCGATGCGGGAGGCGCCGTTTCGTAACGGGGTTCTGGCTGAGGGGTCGACTCACTACAGAGGAAGGCGCCGCCTCTGCTGGCAACAGCGGTTCCCCGACA
Source organism: Kitasatospora arboriphila (assembly GCF_039528095.1). Classification (NCBI taxonomy): domain Bacteria; kingdom Bacillati; phylum Actinomycetota; class Actinomycetes; order Kitasatosporales; family Streptomycetaceae; genus Kitasatospora; species Kitasatospora arboriphila. Next base: position 30,675 of record NZ_BAAALD010000077.1, on the reverse strand, counting down.
TGCCCTTCAGCAGCAGGGGCCACGGGCCGTTCCAACGCTCGCGGCAAATCTGTAGGAGAAGCGGCCTGGCCAGGGACGACCGCCCTTCGCCGTGTCGGCCTTCGTTCGGTGATCTCCTGCCACCGCACCCGCCATTCATCTAGCTCAGGTGACCGGCGGTCCGGCGGGGCGCAGTCCACACCGTACTCATCCCAGGACATCAGGGTGCGGACGAGCCACAGCAGCTTGTCCAAGCCCACGTACTTGGCGCCGAAGGCTGAGCTCTGCGTCGCAATCGGCAAGGACGCCCGCTCCCGTACGAACAGCTTTCGCGCGCGCTCCTCGATCACACGGAGGGACGGGTTGCCGCGTTGCACGCGCAGGCGGCTAAGGCGGTCCGCCTGGTCCTGGAGTCTGTCGTTGTAGGTGCCGCCTGCGTCGACTGCCATTCCTGCTGTCCCCCTGGTAACTGGTGCTCAGCAGGCTAGGGCTCTGTGCGCCGAACAGCACCGAACTTCCCCGAACAGCCCCGTACAGCTCTCTCTGTGCGTGTGATGTTCGGCCGAACACTTTGCCTGTACAGCGGTTGCTGTCGGCTGATCAGTGTTCTGCGGATTCGTTCAATCGCTGCAGGTCAAAGCCATTGCTAGCCTCAAAGTTGGGGCATGACCACCAGCCAGAACTCGCAGCCGACTACCACTCCTGAACCGACCACACCCTCGACCGGCCAGGAGCCACCGTTCCTCACCCTCCACAGCACCGTCGTCCTACTCGTGGCCGTTGCCATTGGCTTCGTCATCGGTGTCTTGACCGCACTCACAAGTGCTCCTCCCGCCGCCGCGGTCATCGCTGGAATCACCAGCGCAGGCGGCAGCATCCCCGCCTTGCGCACCCTCATCCGATGAACGGCAGCGTGCCCCGGGAGCCGGCCGGTCGCGGGGCACGCCGATCGAAACCGGAGCAGCCGCGTGACCGGGCCCGTGAGAAGGTCCTGCTATGAGACGACGGCTAGCGGGCCTGCGGCACCGGATGGTCGGCGATGAGGTCGAGCAGGTGGGCCAGGTCCTCGCCTTTGCACCAGCGCTGGAGCTGGCCACGGTCGAGTAGTCGGACGTTTGTACGGGCTGCCCACCGCACAGTGGCCCGGTCCCAGTGGCCTGTGGAGACCATCATCCATAGCGCGCCGGTCGGGGCGCCGGCGGGCGGGACGCCGACCGGGCGCAGCACCGCGGCAGTCTCATTTTCCGCCGTGGGTGTGCCGCGGACGCAGTGCAGGCCGATCGGGGTGCCGTCCCCGGTGTGCTGACCGACCAGGTGGATGGCGTCGCCGACTGGGATTTCCCGGACGTTTACGCCCTCGCTGTCTCGCGCAAGCGGCCGATCCCCACCCGGGCAGGCGTCTTCCAGGCCAGTGTCCTCGCCCACGGCCTGCCGAAACGGGCCTGCAGCGACTGTCCGCCGGTCCGGAAGCCAAAGGCCGCCGCTTTCTACGACTGGGCCCAGGTCGACATCGACACGCCGACGGACGGCCCGGCTACTGGTGGCTGCTGATCCGGCACAACCGGCGCACCGGCGAACTCGCCTTCTACCACTGCTACTCGGCCCACCCCGTCCCGCTGAGCGACCGCATAGGAGGCCTTCCAAGCAGCCAAGGGCCTGGCCGGACTGGACGAGCACCAGGTCCGCCGCTGGACCACTCTGGCCTCGCGCCCGCCTTCCTCACGGTCACCGCCGCCGTTGAACGGGCCAGCAGTGCGTCATCACCCGAACTCGCCCCGCTCACCTGCGGCGAGATCCAACGGCTGTTCACCGCCCTGCTGGTCCAGCCCGTCCGTGATCTCGCACACCGACTGTGATGGTCGGCATGGCGTCGCCGGCACCAAGCCCGCGCCCGCACCAGCCACTACCAGCGACCGGCCGCTCTACAGCCATAGAGGGTTCGTGTCCCCCTGAGGCCCGGGTCCATCCGGCTCTTCGGGCTTCCGGGTCGTCGCGGCCCGGAAGCCCGAAGGGCTAGCCGCCGGCGGGTCATTCGCAGTTGGTCCCGCCCGGTCCGCCGAAGAAGAAGTACTCGTTCCACGGCGGCGCCGCGTGGCCGACCGCGGTGGTGAAGCACTTCGGCGACGGCTGCGACGCGGTCAGCGACGCCGACTGGGCGCCTCCGCTCACGCCGAAGTAGTAGACGTCGCGCTGGTAGGCCGCGAACTGCCAGCCGCTGCTGGCGAACGCGCCGCTCCCCATCGGCGGCCACGCCGTGATGTCCACGACCTCACCGCCGTAGTCGATGTCCACGGCGTTCCTGGAGAGCTGGCCGCCGCCGAACAGCGAACCCCGGTAGTAACCCACCGCATTGCTCGCGGTGGTGCCGCCGAGATAGAGCCACCAATTCCCACCGGAGAAGTACCAGGTCACCTCGACCTCGTACTGCGCGCCGCCCCAGACGCTCGACGGGCTCAGCGTCCCGCCGATCGCCCAGGCGGAATTCGTCTGGGTGAACGCCGAACAGTCGAGGTTGTAACACCCGGTGTTCTGGTAGCCGTCCGCGGTCCAGTAGATGAACAGGACCGGCTGGGTGGTGCCGTATTTGCCCGGATAGATCTGGGAACCGCATTCGACGGTCTGGACCGGCGAACCGCCGGCGTACCACTGCTGCGAGAGCGAGAACACCTGCGACCCGATGTTGGGGTCCCAGATGTTGACGAAGCTGTGGCCGCCCAGATTGTCGACGACCTGGAACGCGTGTGCGTACTTGTGGACATTCGCCTCGATGGCGGCCGGGCTCAGTCGGGGGTGGCGTCCCGTTCCCTCGGGGACTTTGTGAAAGAAGTCCCTGAGGGTGCGTCCGCGGGCCAGTTCCTCCAAGGTGACCCGGCGCATGGGGATCGTGCCGGGCGGGCACGACATCGGGTTCCCGAACTTGTCCAGCCGGTCCGACCGCAGTTGCGGCTGCACCGGCAGGGCCGGTGCCTCACCGCGCGGGGCAGGCTGGGGTGGCGCGTCGGGCGGGACGGCCGGGCCCTCGGCGCCGCCCCTGAGCGAGGGCTGATCCTCGATGGGGACACAGTCGAAGATCTGCCCGTTGTCGTCGACGAAGCTGTGCGGGACGTCGACACCTGAATAGAGACCGAGAATGTGCTGCCGCATCGCGGCGAATTCGTCCTCCCCGGCCGTCGCCGAACGCGACCTGCGGGTGAATTCATCGTGCCGGGCCGAGGCGACGTCGTCGATGAACTGGGCGAAGCTCGGGAAATTCGTGCCGTCCTGGGGTGCCATGACCGAATGCTCCTCCGCGGCCGTGCGCGGGTGCCGGTCACGGCACGTGGCGCACGGACGCCACTGGACTCGGTGGGATTTTCGTGACGGTCGGTAGCGGCCGTCGCTATCGGTGAAACCTCGTTCTTGAAGATTCCACAATGGTGATCCCGAACGGTCGCCGGATCACACGTGGGGATACCTCTCGGGGACATCCTGGTTCCCGTGGCCTCACCCTCGGCTATACCATAACTCCGGCCCGTACCGCTTTCCTGTCGGGCCTTCGAATCGTGGAACGTGCAACCGATTCCCGAGAGGTGGAATCCGGCGCCGGAGCCGATTCGGCCGTCGTTCCGTGGGCTTTCGGGGTGCACGCCGGCGGGCCGGCCCCGCCCCGGCGGGGGGGGGCGACCCGAGGGGGTCCGCTCAGGCGGTAGCGGTGGGGATCTTGGCGGCGAAGGCGGTCGGGACGCCGCCCACGTCGTCGAAGCCGAGCTTGCCGGGGCCGAAGGCGTCAACGGTGAAGGCCTTCCTGGTGCCGGCGGTGATCTGCCAGACGGTGTTGCTCCCCGGGGGAGAGCAGCATGGTTCCGTCGGCGGGGGTGGCCTTGGCCGCGGCCGACTTGAGCCACTCGCCGGGGGCGCCCTCCAGCGGGCGCTTGTCGTGGCCGAGGCCGGTGAAGTCGGCGTAGGTGAGCGGTACGGCGAAGCCGCCGGCCATCACGTACACGCTGGCGTCGGCGCCCGAGGCGTCCTTCACGACCGTGCCGTTGGCGATCTGGTGCACCGCCGCGGTGCCCAGCCACTCATCCGGCACGCCCATCAGCGAGCGGGTGTCGCAGCCGTTCGCCGTCCACTCCAAGGCCGAGATGTGCACGGCCGCGCCGTTGAGCATCACATACCGGGCCGGGTCGTCGCCCGGCTGACCCATCACCACGGTGCCCGTCGGCAGGATCGCGGATTGATCCCAGAGCGATTCCGTCAGCCGCAATGGCAGCACAGGCACAGGTTCCGTTGATCACAGAGCACAACAAACTCTGTGTCAGGATCCTGCGCCTGTGCTGTCGATCGCCTAGCTGCGCGGCCTAAGGCCTTGCAATGCGGATTTTCACGTGAGGTTGACCGTGGCCGTCCATGGGAACCAGGCGTTCGATGCTGTCACGAGCCGCATCCCTACGCTCTGTCCTGGATCGACTCCGAGGTCCCAGCACCAGTCGCTGAAGGCGTTGAGGGGCAGGGTGACGGTGTACGGGCCGCTCCAGACCCTTCCGTCGTCCGACTCGGCGTAGAACGTGGAGTAGTTGTTCGTCGTCCAGAGCGGGGTGGCCGACTTTCCGGGTTCGATCCGGAACCATCCTTTGGATGCCCAGTTCGATCCCGCGTCGCAGCCCTCGGCGTAGTAGCCGACGGCGAGCCAGACTCCCGAGGTGGTCTGGTTACTGTACTGAAGCCACATTTTTCGTCGTCACTCCTGCCCGAATCCGGCCCGCAGGCGGGCTGCGAGCGGCTCCTGGGGCGCCGGCCGAGTGGGTGCGGGCGGCGGGACCGCTCCCGGCCGCTCGGCGGCGTCTGCGGGGGTCTGCTCGTCGTGACCTGCGGAGTAGTCCGCGATGATGTCGTCGTGAATGCGGAGACTGTCCGGTCGGAATGCGACGGGCTGGTCGAGCTGGGGTTCAGAATTGGGTGGCACAGTGGTTCTCCTTTCGTGGGATCACACTTACGGCGCACTGTAATCCATGCACACCATCAGTTAGATCGTAGACATACTTATCTGGCCGACATTAATCCGTTAGGCGTAGAGCCTGCGGAATTAATAGGACTGGACGCCGAATGCTGGACACAGGCCGTGCGGCTTCGGTCGGGGCAGCTGCTTGCGTGTCGGGCGCGGTCCCGCATGCGAGGGACTGCGGCGCCCGAGGCGCTGTGGCACCGGCTGGCGGCGTAGCGGTGGCATCCGCGGAAGACCACAAGACAGGCCTCGCGCTCGCCGGTGAAGCTCTTACGACCTTGCCGGCCAGACGATGCGAGCATAGATCGGTCACGGAGCTTTTTCAGGGTGGCGCGCCGATCGGGTGATGGCCGGGCGGTGTCGGCGGCAGCGAGATGAGCGAGGTTCTCCTGTAGTTGAGTGAGACATCTGACGTCTCAACTCGATGACCGGAGAGCCTTGCTGGCTATCTGTCTCATTTGACCTGCCGCACGCGCCTGCCGAGCGGACTGGCCGGCTACAGCGGAAAGCACCTCCGCCGTGGAGTGAGCCTGCGGGCCGTCACGGGCTTCGAGGGCAAGACCGTGTGGGTCTCTCGACCGCTGGGCCGCACCCCGATCTGGCCGCGGCCTGCAGACATCGGATCGTCGCCACCTGGACCCGCTTGCGGATTCCGGCGCTCGCGGACCTGGCCTGCACCGGAGCCGGCCCTGGCGTCGCCGTTCCGGTCCACCGCCGGCCCACATGCGAACCGACCGCGAAGGAAAGGTCGCTGAACGGGCCCAGCCCGAGGCTCCGCTGCCCGGTCGAACGCAACGTCGCCGCCGTCAAGCGCCGGCGTATCTTCCGCCGTGCCCTAGCAGCCCCGGCCGGCTCACGTCAGCGGCCAAGGCCGTCCTCACCCCGGAGAGGCAACGCCAAAAGAGCTCGTTAACAGAGAGTGCCCGCAGGTGACGCCTTCTTTGCGAAGGGCAGCACCTGCGGGCTGTCGCGGGCCCTTGAGTCTCAGGACACGCTGATGGTCCTCAAACGCTCAAGCAGTTCGGTGCCGTCGGGCACGCCGAGCCCGGTACAGGCGTCCCAGCCGGGGCCCGCCTTGAAGGCGCCGATGTCGCCCTGCGTGATGTCGCGGAACCCGGAGGGGCTGTGGCCGGCCGTCGCGCCGTCGTAGAGCAGCGGCTGCAGCAGGCCGAGCGGACGGCCGAGCGCCTCGGAGAGCCGGCAGGCCAGTGCGGCCCACAGGGGCGCCACCGCGCTCGTACCGCCGATGACCATGGGCTGGCCGTCGACCAGCACCCGGTAGCCGCTGCGGGGGTCGGCGGTGGCGGCGACGTCGGGGACGCCGCGGAGCGGGGTGGGGTGGGATCCGTTGGGGACGCCGACGTTGGCCTGCCACGGCGGCTGCTTGTAGAACTTGCTGATGCCGCCGCCGGAGGCGGACTTCGGGCCGTTGTTCCACACCCGCTCGAGGGTGACGTTGCCGGTGGCCGGGTCGGCCTCCAGGTAGGTGCCTCCGCAGGCGAGCGTGCGGGAGCTGGAGGCCGGGTAGTCGGTGTGCGGCAGCCCGTCGCTCTCGCCGTCGCTGCTGCCGTTGTCGCCGGCCGCGACGCAGACCGTGACGCCGAGGGCTGCGGCGTCGGCCAGGACTTCGTCGAAGACGGCCCTGCCCTGCTCGGTCCAGAGCTCTTCGTTCAGGCCCCAGCTGTTGCTGACCGCGGTGGGGGTGGGGGTGGCGTGCACGGCGGCGCTGAGCGCGTCGGCGAAGCCCTGGTCGGTGTTGGGCGCGAAGTAGACGACCTGGCGGGCGCGGGGTGCGAGCGCTCCGGCGACCTCGATGTCGAGGAGGACCTCCCCGTCTACGCCGTCCGGGTTGCCCTCCGGGTTGTTGCTGCCTTCGCCGACGCCGACCGCCGTCACGCTGGGAGTCGGTGTGATGCCGAGGTCTGAGAAGTACGTGTCCAGGTCGTCCTGGGTGTAGCCGCCGCCCAGTTCGAGGATGGCGAGCGTCTGGCCGCTGCCGTCGGTGTTCGGCGGGAAGCGGTAGATCTTGCCGAGCTCCACGGGCGTGTAGCTCCTGTGGGCGGCGGCCGGCTTCAGCCGGTGGATGTGGGGGCGGGCCTGGGGGCGGTCGTCCATCCCTAGCACTGCCACCACCACGTCCTGCCAGTGGGCGGGGATCCGCAGATCACCCTCGCGCTGGCGGTGCTCCACCATCTCCCGGGTGGCCGGGTCCAGGCTCTGGACCAGGTCGAGCGACTGCGGATCGGCCACGTGGCGGAGCTGGGCGAGCGTCCCGCGGAGCTTGATCCGCCGGGTGGCCTGATCGGCCTCGAGCACGTGCAGGCCGTGCTCTTCGGCGGTACGGCGGACGAGGTCGATGTCGGCCGGATCGGCGCCGTAGCGCTCGGCCAGCTCCTGGCGGCTGATGGTGGCCGGACCGTTGATCAGGTCCTCGGGGATCTCGGCGCGGCGACGCAGGACGAGGGTGATGTCGATGGGCTGGGATTCGTCCACATCCCCCGTGCGGCGGGCGTCCGGGGCGGCCGCCCGCTTGCTCCCGGGGAGAGAGACCATTCTCTTGGCTGTCATACGGAAAGTGTTCTCAATGAGACACCGTGTGATAAGCCGCCGAACGGTTGATTGCACACCGACAGGCTGCGGCGGGGGCGACGACCACCCCGCCGAGCTGTATTCGGGGCACTGCCGGGCGCCCTTGAAGTTCCTGCCCGTCGGGCCGCATAGGAAGGCGAGCCGGTCGGTGCAGCCCTCAGCGGAGAACACGTCGGTGCAGAGCACCTCGCGTCCGGCCCCGGCGTTGACGCCGACCGCGACCAGGCAGTGCACGCTCACCACTCGGCCGCCCTCACGGACCTTCCGGGTGGACGCGTCCGGCCGCACGAATGTGTACGGGCCGGCGCCCAACGGCTGCATCCGGAACTCGGCCACGCGTTCGCCGAAGTACGGTTCATGTCGCCGACCTGGGATTTCGGCAGCCGGGTCATACTCAGGCCCTTGGCGATTTTCTCCACCCGCGGGTAGAGACGCCGAGCAGGCAGCTGGTGGCGCGCGTTCTCGAAGGGCCATCCGATGACCGTCGCACTTCCAGAGCAACCCACCCTGCAAGGCGCGCCGCCCCGCTGCAGCACTTCCCTGGATGCAACCGGGGCGGGGGTGGCCGGGTGTGTATGTCCCGACCACCCCCGCCCTGCCGGCGCTGCCAACAGAATGCGGCCCGTGGGGGTCCGGTCCTGCAGATGCGGCAGCGCCCTGCTCGCCCTGGTTGAGGCGCCTACTCACACCAACGAAACTCCCCCGCGCCACGATACGGGCGGAGCGCCGGTGTCCTGCTGACGGGTGATCGGCTCCCTGCACACTCAGGTTCCCCCGGATCACCCGAGGGGGTGACCCGGAAGCCGGGTCTGAACTTCCGTAAAGCCGGCAGAGGGGGCGCTACCGCCCAAACGGTGTTCCCGCCTGGACCTTTCCTCACCGGCCCGGTCCGGACAACCCACAATCAGACACAGCGGCGAGTACGACGGAAGCGGGGCGCCTTCCTCTGCTCGGGCTCGGCGCCCACGCTTGAGCAGAACCGCATATCGAGTGAAAGCTTCATGAGTGGATCTTCGGACAGATCTCAATCCGCCCGAACCTGCACGTGAGCGAGGGGAACATCCGCTGAAGGACCTTTCAGGCTCCTTTACAGGGCCTATCGGCGGCGACGATCACGTCGCGGCCGCCGAATCGTTCCTTCGCATCTTTGTCTTGTCAGACAGCGACAAGTTTGGGTCGCCCGCCGGCACGCGGCGGCTGCTTACGGTACAGCGGGGCGGCGATGTCGGGCAGCTTGCCCTCGCGCACCTGGGCGGCCGCCGCACGCAGCGACGCCTCCATCTCGGCCTGGGAGCCGTACTTCGCGATGAAGGGGTGCAGGCGGTAGCTGTGGCCGCGGCCTTCACCGCTGCGGATGACGAGGTTCCGGTCGACGAGGCACTTCATGCCCCGGCTGACGGCGGACTCGAGCAGGCCGAGCTTCTCCGCCATCTCGACCTGGCTGTGATTGACCTCGCCGCCGGGGGCCTGGAGCTCGGACATGATGCCGAGCACCGCGATGGCCGAGGGCGTCAGCTTGAGGCGGGGAATCATGCCGAGCACGCCGGACGGGGTGATCTCCACGGGGGTCCTCCTCAGCTTTCGTGGGCGAAGTCGTCGGGGCCGATCGTATCGGGGAAGTCACTGGCGAGCTCTTCCGCCCTGACAAGGGCGAGCACGCTGTTCTGCTCGTCCCCGTTCCCACGAAAGCACAGCCGGGGGTTCACGTCGTAGAGGCCACGCTTCTTGTGTCGGCGAATGTAGTTCAGCTCGCAGAGCCGGCCGATGGCGCTGTTGACGCTGCTGCGCGCTACGCCGAGCTCGCCCGCCATCTCGACCTGGGTTTGCTGGATCCTGCCGCGGTCCTGGGAGCCCATCATGTGCAGCAGGACGGCCACCTCCACCGGGCTGAGCCGGTGGGCGACGATGCACCGGGCGAGGACCTTGGCGAGGAACCAGTTGCTCGTCAGGGAGTAGCCCATCGAACCGGCCATGTCGTGCGCGGCGCGGCGGGGCCGGAACCTGACGGTGACTTCCTCGACCGACGCCGCGCCGGGCTGGGCGGCGATGTCCACGGCCAGCTGCTCGCCGAAGCGGTCGAGCATGCTGACGAGTTCGGGCTCGGCTGCTGGGCGGACCGGCCTGTTCCTGGACGGTGTCCCGGCGAGACCGGACTGTCGTTCTGCTCGCACGCATGCCTCCGTGGCGCTTGGTCGGCACGACAGTACCGGAACTTGCAGATGGCTCGAACTTTTCGTGCGGCGCGTCGCAAGTCTTGTTCGCAGGACGCGACATCCGGGGCTACCGATCAGCAGGGCCGACGGGCATCCGACAGGAAGAAACTTGCGGATGGCCCGAAATCTCCAGCGATGGCAGGGAAGCCGGGGCTACTGGCGGGAAACTTGACAGCCGCGGCAAGGAATCTTCGAGGTGGGCGCAAGTTCATGTCGGCTGTGCGCGACATCAAGGCTGGAAGTGTCCCCGGTCCGGGACACTTCAGATCGGCGGGTGCGGAGCAGGCCTGCCCTGGCGACTGTGGATAACTTCGGGGCATCCGCAAGTTCCGGCCCGGGGTGTCCGCAACCACCTGCCACACCAGAGGGCCCAGTGTCCGGTCAGACCGGACACTGCGTTTGGCATCGCTGCAGGTCAGAGCCCCTTTTTTCCCAGGGGTCTCTTACAAAAGAGCGGGACCTTCCCTTTCGGTCACATTTACAAGGGCCTGTCCGTCCGATATGCCGGGATCAAACGTTTCATCTCCACCAAGGGGCGGACACCTGGAGCCCCTGCACTCACGAATGGCCTGACCGGAAGAACCTTCGTCCTTCGTGTACAGCGGGGACGGCCTACAGATGGGGCCGGACCAGTCCGGCGGGGGCGGGGTCCGGAGGAGCCCCCGCCGGCTGACCGCGCGGCTGGAAGCCACAGCCCTGCCGCGGAAGGGCAATCGACCCGACGTCCGGCTGCCGGGAGCGTAGCGGGCGCGGCACTGCCGGATCGGCCGCAGGCCGATGCCCCGGAAGCAAGGCTTCACCCCGACTGAATCTTCCTGCTTCAAGGAAGTCGAGGCCACCGGCCCACCGCAGCAATCGTCAACTCGGGCCACGCAGATCACTGACAGAGGGAGGGTCCGGCCCGGTTGGAGGCCGGACCAGTACCGGAGGGCCTGAAACCCCAGACAACACGAGACCAGCGGAGGTCATCGGACGAAGCGCGGTGCGTGAGAACACCAGCGCAACGATTAGGAGCTGCCCGGCCGATCATGAGGTGCGTACTCTTGGCCCGTGATTGATCACGGTATTGCTCTGCCCTACTACCGCCTCCATGTCGTGCCTGCGGTTGTGGCGCTGGCCAGCCCGACATGGCAGCGAGAGGTGTGGCTCGATACGGATCAGTTCGAGGACCTTGACTACACCGTGCATGTGCTCTTCGACGACTTCTGCGATGCGAGCAATCCTCGGCCCTGGCTGGGGCAGTGCCTTCGCAGCGAGGAGGAAGTCGAGCTGATGGCGCGTCTCGGTGCGGCCTACAGCGCGGTACAGGACTCAGTCGGCACCGCTGCCGACGACGAGGTCTATCTGGACTCGCCAGGCTGGTCTGCCGTAGTTGCCGCAGCAGCCCGGCTGGCCCAGGTACTGGTGTCCAACGATCACTCGGCGTTGAGCAAGTCGTCGTTGGCGCTGAAGCCCGACCGGGATCGATGAGCGCCGAGCCGTGAGTCCCCGCCTCGCCGCAGGGCTGGTTTTGCGCTCCGGCCGGGCTCAGGTTCTGCAGCTGTGCCCCGGCACCCTCGGCGTGGCTGCTCCCGGTATCTGCGGTGCACACAGCGTCGCATCCCGCCGGGCGCCGGCCGCATTGGGGCGCCCTCATCGGACCGGTCTGCCTGCTCGGGCCGGGGCAAGGTGCGAGGTGTGCCAGCGGATGCCCGGGTCGGCGCGGTAGCGCTGGGTAGACTTGTCATGTACCTTGCGTAGCGGCGATGGGCAAAGACGAAAGCCGCCCCTGCCTCCGTGGGGGGAGCGTCGGGGCGGCCCTGGTCCCTCGCCTGGGCCCGGCTGTGTGTTCCGTGGGGGAGTGCCGGCCGGGTCCGACCTTTGACATACCCGTTCGAGCCCCGGGCCATGCCGACGAACGGGGGCGCCGGTGTCCGGCACGGCGGCGGTCACGGTTGGCCCCAGGTCTTGCAGGCGGGCTCGTGCCAGTTGGTCCGCACGACCATGCCGCCCGAGGAAAAGCGCTCGGTGGACCAAGTCCGGTAGCACCCGCCGCCCGGCCGGGCGGCGGGTGCTACCGGTGACCTTCCGGCGCAGATAGCGGGGGGCACCCGACCGGCGCCGTTAGCGGCGATGCCTGGTGGAGGGTGTCGTCATGCCGGAGGCCCTGCACGGCATCCCGGTCGGCAGCGGGCCCGCGATCACCTGTACTGTTCCCGGCGTTCCGGGCGATCGAGGCACGGAACCGAAAGACAGTCCGGGACGACGTCGTACGAGGAGCCGGAAGATGCCACGGCACGTGTGGGCACGCAGGTTCGCCATGGCAACCACCGCGGCCGGGGTCATCGCCGTCGTCGCAGCGATCGCCCTGGTCCTCGTCAACTTCACCTTCACCCGGCAGGACGACGAGGCCATGCGTCCGACGCTGGAATCCGGCAGCGTTCTCATCGTCGAACGGATCGGGCCGGAGGAGGTCAGACGCGGCGACCTCGTGCTGGTCAATGCGCTGACCTGGTCCCCCGACGGATACGTCGTGAGACGGGTGCTCGGCACCCCCGGCGACCAGGTGAAGGGCGACATCGTCGGTGGCGTGTCGGTGAACGGTACGTGGGTCGACGAGCCCTACCTCTACGAGGGATACATCCAGAAGCCGTACGACGTGAAGATCCGGCCGGGCAGGCTCTTCCTGCTCGGCGACCACCGCCACATAGCCGTCGACTCCCGGTCGAGCACAGACGGACAACCCGTGACGATCCCGGCCTCCCAAGTCCGCGGACGCGTCGTCTGGACCTCACACGGCCGACTCGGAGCCGGTCTCCCGCCAACTCTCCGTAACGCCCGCACACTCGCCGCCGGCGGACTCACGCTCACAGCCCTGGGAGCCGCCCTCTGGTCACGCCCCATCAAGCCCACGCGGCACCGCGAAGGACAGAACACGCCGGATGCTCCGCCATCCGCCACCTGACGGCCGAACCTGCCCTCACCCCTGCCCACGTTACCAACGGCAGACCGCCGACTTCCCGGCCGCTGGTCCAGCTACGGCCACACCCAGCTGATGCCCCGACAGGTCCGCGTACACGCCGCCAGCCGCGGCCTGCCCGGTGTCGGCCGAACCTCCAAATCGCTGCTTCCGAACGAGCACGGCCGCGTCGCCCCTGTGTCTGCTGGGGGCGCACCGGCTTCTCGTGCCTGGCCGCCACCATCACGCCGCGCCCGCCACATCCCTGCTGGGAGGCGACCGCCCGTGACCTCGACGAACTCGTCCGCGACATCGCTGGCGGCACGTGGGTGCCGATCACCTGGAAGGGCGAGCGCATCCTGCGCTGGGTCTAGGCCTCACGCACGGACCGCGACACCTGCATCGACAGCGGCGGCGAGCTCCTCGAGGAGGACGCCCGCGGCAGCCGCATCCCGAAGCAGAGAAGCGCAGCTGCGGGGCCGCGGGATATCGAGTGCGTCCGTACACGGGAGGAGCGCCACGGTGAGGCCTACGCCGCGATGCCGCCGCGGGACAGCAGCGAGTCCTTTCGACTGGCCCTGACACCATGGGCGGCTCCTACCCCCGCGCCCGGGCGAATGGCGCCGATCGGGTTGAAGTCAGCTCGGGGCCGGGGGCGCACCCCAGTCGATGTCGCCCCGCCCCGGACAGGGTCAGCGGGTATCTGACCCTCAGCAGGACGCGGTGGTGGAGACTCGGATCGACGTCCAGAGCATGGTTCCCTGCTGTGGGGCGAACTCGAGTTGCTGGGAGGTGCCGCCCAGAAGCTCGGCGCACAGCGTCCCGCTGGCGTTGACGGAGCCGTCCGCGTTCAGCAGCGTGATGGCGAGACCGAACTGCCTGGCAAGGCCGGTGTTCGAGTCGTGGGACGTCACCTCGGCAAGCAGGTCGGTTGTCGTCGTGTTGATCGGGTTGGCCGGGCTCAGGGTCACGCTGTACGCGCCGGCGGTGTAGGTGCGGGCCAGCAGCGCCCGTTGCTGGGGGCTGGCCGCTTCCGCACTGGCTGAGGCGGCGGCTTCGGCCTGTGCGGACTCCGAGGCTGCGGCTGCTGCGGCCGACGCTGCGGCTTGCGCGGCGGCCGAGACCTCGGCCGCCCCGGGGGGCGGTTCGGCGGGCGGGGCGGCCAAGACCTCGGCCGCCGCGGCGGACGTTTCGGCGGCCGTGTCGACAGGAGCAGGTGTGTCGCTGGGCTGGTTCGAGGCGGCCTTGACCGCGAACGGGAACGACCAGCATTGTCCTTCGACGTTCCCGTACTTCTCGGGATTGATGGGGAAGCTGAACGCTTGCATCTCCCCCGGCTGCAGGGTCCACGTGGACACGTGAGTGCCGGTACCGCTGCCGGTCACCACCGCTGTGCCGTTGGCCAGCACGTTCACCGTCTGCACAGTGCTGCCGTGGTTGGTGATGTCGACCACCGCCACCCGCGCCGTCAGCAGACTGCGAGAGTTGGGGCCTTGGTAAAGCTTGGTGTGCGAGCAGTCCACCACCGTCGCGCTGACCGGAACGGGCGCTTCACCAACGCTTCCACCCGGCTGCTGGACCAGGGCTATGGCCCCCGCGGTGACAACGGCGGCGACCCCCACCGCAGCCGCGACGCGGCCGACGCTGCGGTGGCGGGCGGCACGGTCGGCCTGGCCCCGCTCGGACACCAGCTGCCCGCGGAGTTCGTGGTGGTACCGCTGACCGACATGGCGCCGAGCCGGGTGGTGGCGGTGTGGAACGAAGGTAATACCAACCCCGCTGATCCGATCCTTCATCGAGATCGCGACAGCCGCCTACCGTCACTGAGCGCGGGCAACCCGGTACTGCTGTACCAGCGCGACGGCGAGGAGCCCCTCCGGACGGCCGGCCTCGACCTGAATCGCTCCGGCTTCCAGCGGCCCCGTCAACCGTGCACGGTGGTGGTTCTCGGTGCCCTGTCTGCATGGGGTGATGCATGCAGCAACATCTGGAGACGCTGCTGCGAGTCTTGATCCAAGCTGTTGAGGAACCTCTCGTAGTCCTGAGGATTCGCCCAGGACGCGAAGGCGATTACATTGATATAGCGATTCACCAGATGTGGCGTTTCCGAGAGCAGCTGGGAGTACCGCGCCATCCACCGATGTTCGACCAGAACTCCCTGCCTCAGGATTCCCGACACAGAGACCTGTGCAGACATTTCGTTGCCCACCATAAGTCTGGCCAGCACAGAGAGAGGTGCCTCCAGGCGTCCCGCACACAGGTATCCGATTTGGTCGCCGGTATACGTCGTGGCCCGATAGTACGGATTGAGGAACGGTGAGACGAACCTGAGAACCTTAAGATAGTCGAGCAGCATGCTGATGTGGGCGAACCTGGCATGCCTTGACTTGAGCGCGCCTACGTAACTCGCGATGATGAAATGCAGGCGCGCGTATTGCTCTTCGTGAAGTCCAGCAGCGAAGGATCCGTCGAGAAGAATCACCCGATGTCCCAGTAGGTGGACCAGCTGAGCCTTCCCCTCGACGTTGTCCGCGACGTACAGATCGATGGGTCGAGTATATTCCAGCTGGCGCCGCACTGCTGTCAGCGTTTCATGGATCTCTGGAAAGGAATCCGGGTCAACCTTGATGGCCCCTCCGAGTAGCCTGGCTTTCCATAGTTGAATGACGAACAGCAGTGCGGCAGCGAATACGATCAGCAGTGAGATGGCGAAAATGGCCACCAGGACGGCGACAATTGGGCCGATCACCGCGAGGACGATCGATGCGAGCAGCAATCGCGAACCCTCATACGGATGTCTGACGCTTCGGGGGTCGACTGTTTCTCGGAGACCAATCAGCGTCCCCGATGCCCCGACTGCTCCTCCCTCGGAATTCATCGCGGTACCTCCGCAGGTTTCAGGGATGGCTTCCGATCGACCCCCGGTGCGGGGCGGGGCGCCCATCCGTCGAATCGTCGACCCGCCCTAGGCGGGTTCTCGCGGCCGGCGCCTCGCTGCGTCTGATCATGTCGCTTCACTTGTCCTGAAGCTTGCACAACCTGAGGAATTTGGATTCAAGGTACGTGACTGCGGGGCTGTGGATGGGTTTCAGCGCTCGGACGAACCTGGGGCGGATCGTTGGATGTTCAGGGATGGTCGGGGCCGTTTGCCCCAAGTGTTCGCGGTCGGCGCCATTCGCCCCGGGCCAGCGTGGCGAAGCCGATGGTTGCGCAGAATGCCAGGGCGACGATGACCCACTCCAGTGCTCCGCTGTGCTGGTCCGGATCGACGCCAAAGACCTGTTCGATCCAGTCCGGCCAGGCCAGGGTAACGATGAAGATCAGGCCGCTCAGGGTGGCCAGAACCGCCTCGGTCCAGCCGCGCATCCTAACATTTGTGATCATTTTGACACCTGACACTTAATTGCCGTACCCCTCGGTGGGAATTGCCGTCGAATTCCTTCCGGGCGTCCGTATCGGGCCGTCGGCTGCAGGCGTGGCGACGGAACGGCGCTCCACGGTTCGCTCATGGCTCCACTATCCATGCGCGTGGTCGCACTTCTCAGTAGGCGTCAGCCGGTGAGGCCCTGTCAAGAGTGCCCGGGTTGCGTCACGCACCGTCACATCCGATGCATTCGGTAATCACCGAAACCCAGTTGAAGAATCACCGAAATTCGCCGGGACTCGGGCGTCGCACAACCGATGCACTTGGCGGGCTCCAGGCTTACTCTGGAGATATTCCGAGCCCTTCCGGATGCCCGATGAGGGGATGGCGGACCGCTCGCAATTACCTAGAGGAACTATTCTGCGCTTGTCGATACGCCCCGTGGCCGCGCCTGTTGGTGCCGGGTGTCCGCGTTAGAGGCTCCGAGTTCGACCGGCGCTGCGAACGGGACAGAGGCATGGACGTGGAAGCCGACGAGCCCGTCGGTGCCGGGAAGGACCGGCCTGCTCGGCGCAGGGACGAGTTCCTTGCCGCCCGCGAGCGCCAGTGTGACGACAGCGAGGCGGCGCAGCAGACCGAGTGCGGCGCACCGCCGCAGGAGGAACGAGACGAGGCCGCCCCGAATGCGGGCGACGGCGACGCGCCCGCCACATGAGTGACGGATCGCCATCGGTGCCCAGCCGCATCCGGGCACTGTACGGAGACACATCGCGCGAGGAGGCAGCAATGCGCGGGCTCCACCCTCCAGGCCAGGACATCGGACACGAGCGGTCCCCGGGCGGGGGCGCGCTGGCCCGACTGATGCATCAGATCGCCAGTACGTCCGGCGCCCAAGATGCCCTGGACGTGGCACAGCTGGCCGTGCCCGACCTCGACCAAGAGACGGCGGAGAATCTGCTGACGCAGCTGATCGGTGCTCCGCCGAGCCCGCCGGAGGGCAGCGGTGGATCCGGCGGAGAGGGAGATGTGGGCACCTCCGCCGAGCAGTTGAGCGGGCCCACGAACGGGCGGCAGCAACCGCACAACGGGAACCTGCAGGACCTCGGTGCCGCATATATGGCCGTGGGCGAGGCATTGGGAACTACGCCGCCGAGCCCCACCGGTCCGAACTGGAGGCCACTCGGACCGTACACGATTCCCAACGGTCAAACGTACGGCTCGGCCCGCGTCAACGTGTCGGGACGTGTGTCGGCGATCGCCGTGGACCCACTCAACGCCAGCCACCTGCTGGCCGGCGGGGCCCACGGCGGTGTCTGGGAGAGCCGCGACCGCGGCGCGTCCTGGACCCCGCGGACCGACAACGCGGCCACGCTCACCGTGGGCGCCATCGCCTTCGACCCGGGAACCCCGACCACGGTGCTCGCCGGGACCGGCGAGGGCAACTGGTGGTCCTGGCTCGGCGCCGGCGTACTGCGCTCGACCGACGGCGGCGCCACCTGGACAACGCTGTGCACGGCACCCTTCGTCGGCCGTGGGTTCTACGACCTCGTCATCGACCGCTCCGCACCCACCAGGGTGTACGCGGCGACAACGGGCGGTCTGTACGTCTCCACCAACGGCGGGACCACCTGGACGCAGCGCCGGGCGGCCGTGACCTGGTCCGTTTCGGTGAACGCCGCAGGGAGCGAGGCGCTCGCCGCCTGTAGCGACGGCCTGTTCAGGTCGACCGACAACGGCGTCACCTGGAACTCCGTCACGCTTCCGGGCGCGCCGACCGCGCTCAGCCGCATGGCGACCGCCATCGCACCGTCGGATGCCACCATCGCCTACGTCTGGGCGGCCTCCAGCACTGCGGCCTATCTCGCCCGCCGTTCGGGAGGCACGTGGACCTCGGTCACCGCGCCCGCCGCGAACCTCGGCCAAGCCTGGTACGACTGGTTCGTCGCCGTATCGCCCGACAACGCTGGTCAGGTGTACTGCGGCGCGATCAGCGTCTACCGCGGCGACCTGAGTGGAACGACCTGGACCTGGCGGGACATCGCCTCGCAGCCTTCCCCCGGCCAGTCGATCCACCCCGACCAACACGCGATCGCCTTCGAGCCCGGGCAGCCGCAGGTCGTCTACATCGGCAACGACGGCGGCCTGTTCCGCACGCCCGACCGCGGAGCCACGTGGCAGCACCTCAACAACGGTCTGGAAATCACCGAATTCGAGTACCTTGCTCAGGACCTGGGGCAGTCGCGGTGGCTGCTCGGCGGAACGCAGGACAACGGCACCGAGCGGTGGACTGGCTCGTCGGTGTGGCTGCACTCCCAGGACGGCGACGGTGGCGACTGCGCCGTGAACCGCACCGACCCGCGCACCGTCTTCCACACCTTCTTCAACATGGGCATCGAGCGCTCCACATCCCGCGGCGACTGGGGCACGTGGACATGGACGCCGCCCCCGGTGCCCTCCGGAGAAGGCTCCCTCTTCTACCCGCCAGTCGAGGCCAGTACCACCAACGGCAACACCGTCGCCCAAGGCGGAGGCGCCCTCTACGCCTCCCGGGACAACTGCGCCAACTGGACGAGACTTGCGTTTCCCTCCGCCGCCACCGCCACCGCGATGTACATCCCGACCGCGGACCAGATCTACGTCGGAACGAGCGACGGACGCGTGTTCGTCACCCGATTCAACACCGGTACCAGCAACTGGGGGGCGCTGACCCCGCTCACCACGCCCCGCGCGAACGCATGGGTCAGCGACATCCACGTCGATCCCGCCGACCTGAATCGGATCTGGGTCACCCACACCACGCGCAGCGGCGGACGCGCATGGCGCTCCACCGACGGTGGCAGCACCTGGACCGACCGCACCGCCGGTCTGCCCGACCTGCCGCTCAATGCGATCGAGGTCCACCCGGAGAACTCCAACCGCATCTGGGTGGCCGCGGACCTCGGCGTCTACCAGAGTCTGGACGCCGGAGCCACGTGGCAGGTCTTCTCCAGCAGCCTGCCCAACGCCTTCGTGGGCGACCTCCTCTACCACCGGCACGCCCGCGTCCTGCGAGCCGGTCTGCGCAACCGTGGTGTGTGGGAGATCCCCGTCGACGGCTGGATGACCGACCCCGTGTGCGGCGTCCAATGGACGGGCACCGTGCCCGCCAATTCCAGCAAGCGATTCTTCACCTGGGGATGGCCCGCCACCTGGCACGTCCTGTGGACCGTCATGCCGGCGAGCATCACCGCCGGCGTGCCCTCGGTCAGCTGGCAGGTCCAGGTTGAACGAGGTGACTACGAGTACGCCACCTACTGGATCACAGTCACCAACCTCACCAGCGTCCCCGTCACATTCGAGGGCCGCTACGCGGTCCTCAGCCGCTACTGAAACCGGAGAGCACACCGTGTGGACCAACGTGCAGTACACCGGCTCGTTGGGGCCCAACGCCTCGACCCGCCTGACCACCTACGGATGGCCGGCAGCCTGGCATGTCGTTTGGTACATGATGCCGACGTCCCCGCAGAGCGGAGCTCCGCAGATCGACTGGGATGTCTCGGTCGAACGCTACAACTCCACACAGGTCACCTACTGGCTCACCGTCAAGAACCTCACCGCGACCACCCTCAGCTACGAGGCCCGCTACGCGGTCCTCGGTTGACTCGGCGGACGCGACCCGGAAGGCACCGTGATGCGCATCACCATCGAAATCGACGACTGCAAGGACGCGCCGGCCGAGCAGCAGCCGCCCAGCCAGTCCCAACCCGACCAGGTGGCCGCAGTGGACATCGGACCCGCCCCTGCAGCCCCCGACGCCACCCCCGCGATGCCGTCCACCGACCAGCGGTACGAATCCGCCTACGCCCCGGACCACCCTGCCGGCGCCGCCCCCAATCCCTGAGCCATTTCAGAGCGCGTCATCGACCCATGGTGGCTCCTCGGCTAAGCAGTTGAGAGGTTGAACGTCTCACTCGGCCGCCGGGAGGCCTGTTCAGTCATGCCCTGAGCTTGATCCGCTTTGATGGACACCTCAGTGTGGCGGTCGGGCCGCTCCGGGTGGTGCAGCCGGGCGACCCGGCGCGGCGGATCGGCTGACCCCTGCTGGCACGGGGAGGACTCCACCAGCGTCACCGGCGACGGATTCCCCTGCGGTTGACCCCCGCTTGCGGGGATGGTCCCTGGGAGGGCCCCGTCCACCTACGCGCCACGATCTCGGCCCCGCGCTCGCGGGGGTGCTCCTGCGAGCGTGGCGATCTCGATGGCGACCAGGACGTCGTGCGCATTCAGGGTGGTGCTGGCTTCAGCGGCTGAGGCTGCATCGACGGTGGGGTCACGCGGCGCCGGTGACGGGTGGGCTTCCAGCCAGGGCGCAGCGGGGCGGTGCTGTCCCGCTGCGCCCTGGCGGCTGCGAGGGCGGCGTGGTGGCGGGCGAGCTGCTCGGGGGCGTGCGTACGGGCGGCGGTTTCCGGACGCTGGGTCTCGTCGGCGGCGGTGGGCCGGGCTTCCTCGGGCTCGCGGAGCCAGCCTCGGTGTCCGTGGAACCACTGGTCGCGATCGGCGGTGAGGTGGGCTGCGGCTTGGTCGAGTGTGACTTCACGGGCGATGGCGTGGTCGCGCATCTGCTGGCGGAGCTGCT
This sequence comes from Kitasatospora arboriphila, assembly GCF_039528095.1. NCBI lineage: Bacteria > Bacillati > Actinomycetota > Actinomycetes > Kitasatosporales > Streptomycetaceae > Kitasatospora > Kitasatospora arboriphila. The sequence goes on along the minus strand of NZ_BAAALD010000077.1, from coordinate 9,996 downwards.
GGTAGCTGGGGTTGTCGGTGAGTGGTGGTGTTGTCGGTGTGGGCGGCCGGTCCGTCTTCTGTTCGGCGGGGCTGGCGCTGTCGGATGCGGGTGTCGGGCTGGGGATGGTGAGGCCGACGCGGATGTCGATGGCACGGACGGTGTCGGGGCGGGCGCTGTTGAGCCTGGTGAGGACGGCTCGCTGGTCGAGGCGGAGTTTGGTGGCCCAGGCGGGGGAGTCGCAGGTGACGCGCAGGGTGCGGGTGTGTGTGTTGAACCCGGCCGGGAACCAGTGGGCGGCGGCTTCCGGGCCGACGAGCTCGGCCCAGTTGCCGCGCATCGCGCCCTGCGCGGTGCCGAGTGCCCAGCCGTGCGCGGCGGCCATTGCGGGCATCACGGCGGTCAGGGCGGAGGGGTCCCGGGCGTCGCGGTTGGCCCGGGCCACCTGCTGGCGGGTGGCGGTCGGCCTCTTCGTCGGGGCGTTCCCGTGGAGCCGGGCTGCGCGGCGGGCGGCAAGGAGCGCGGTGCGGGCGGCGTCGGCGCCGCAGGGCACTGGGTCGGCAGTGCTGGTCATGCCGTGGACCTCCGTTCGGGGTGATGGAGAGGGGTGCTCAGCGGGTGACGCCGAGCTGGACGTGCGGGCTCGCGGCCAGGGCTGCGTACCGGGCGACCATGTCGGTGCCGAACAGGTCGACGGCGCTGTCGCCGGCGAGCTCCATCCGGGCGGCCGCCGCTGCGGGGAGGTAGAGCGCCTCCTGCAGGTCCTGCTCGGTCGCCGGGGCAGCGCTGGCAGCCGCGGCCTCGCCGAACAGGCCGGCGAGGAACTCCATCTCGCCGACCAGCTCGCGCACCGCGGCCACCGAGGTGTCCTCGATGCGGGTAGCAGCGTCCGCGGCTACCTGCCGGTCGTGCTGCGCCTGGTCGGCTTCTTGGCGCAGGGCGTGCGCGATCAGCGAGTGGGGCCGCTCGGGACGCCACAGCAGGCCGGCACCCGCATACTGACGTGCGACCTCGCCGAGCCAGGCCACGGCCTGGTCCACGCTCCACCCTCGTCCGGCCAGGTCGTTGAGGACCCACCGCAGCTGGTCGTGCGAGGCCTGGCGCACCCACGGCAGCTGCCGGTACGCGGCTCGGGCTAGCCGGTCACCGGCCGCCAGCATCGCCGCGGTCACGACCTGCCCGAGAACCGTCCGGTGCCGCGCCCCAGCCGGCCGCGAGGTCTGCTTCCTCCTGGTGATCGACTTCTCGACACAGGCGGCGCCCGTAGCTTTTGAATCACCCACGGGGGGAGAGATCAGGCAGTCAGTGGTACCGACCTCCATTGGGGTGCAACGCGGGGTGCTGACGGATCGTCGGACACTGGTGTGGCGAACGGTGCGACGGGTCTGGCGCACCCGCCGGGAGGCCTTCCTTCCGAGTTCCGCGATGACCGAGCGGCCCTCGTCCGAGATGCCGGTCATCCGCCGCTCCAGCCCGTCGCCCGATGTGCGGATTCCGAGCGCCCGGTCATACGATGCGGGGACGAGCCGCTCGTACTCCGAGGCGCGGCTCTCCACCCGAGCCTGACCCGGCATCACCGGCAGCCTGGTGCCGATCGATCGCCAGGCCAGCAGCCCAGTCGACCGCAGGATCTCCAGGTGGTACTGCACGGTGCGCTCGCTGCACCGCAGGCTCCGCATCAGGTGCGCGATCGACGGCCGGCACGGCGTCAACTCCGAGAGCACGTCGACGAGGCGCAGCGTCGTCTCGCCAAACCTCGGCCCGTGTGTCGGCACGTACAGGCCCGCACCGTGCACCCAGTGCGCGGCCTGCCGCCAGCTGTAGCCGTCGAGCGCGATCCTGCCGGAGGCGCCGGAGAGCAGATGCTGCTCCTTCGGCACCCACGCCACCCGTGAAGGCACGGCGGCGGGCCCGGACGCCGTGCCAGCCCGCTGGCAGGGGATACGGGCGAGGAGGGATGCGTCCGGAATTCGCAGGTTTGTGCGGCGGCCGGGCATGGCCGACTGGATTTGGGCAGTATTGTGCTGCATCATGGCCCCGTCCTCATGCGTTTGGATGAGGGCACACGAAGGCCCTCGATGGGGGGTTGACGTGGTTCTTGCGGAACCGAAAGAGAGGCGACAGGCCCCGGCAAGGGCGGTCCCTCAGGTGGACGATCTGGGTGCTGTCCAGCTGGCAAGCTGATCCGCACCCGGGGCGGCGCTACCAGAAGTCCTCTGGCAGGAGGATCTCTGGGGAATGGCGCCGCCCGTAGAGGCCTAGGTCATGACACTCCCCGAATCCGTTGGGAGAGCGGGGCAGGCCGGTGCAGCGCGCAACGTCAGCAACTGCACGAGAGAATGATCAGCGATGGGTGTCCAAGCAGACGCCGAGAACGCGGCGGGCAATACCGTCTGGCTGTTGCGCCAGCGGGCGCTGCTCCAGGTACGCTGATACACAGCGCGCCACCTTCCTCTGTCTGGGTGTGCCGCTACTGAGTCATCGAGGCCGCCTCCAACAACGGCTTCTGACTCTCCGGCCCCGGGCTTCCGGTTCCGGCGGGATCTTCCACCCCGCCGCGGGAGCTGACGGGGCCTTACCTCTGTCCGAGCTCAACAGCGAGGCTTCCACTCCTCGCTGTCGACTACGGACAGCACCTGATCCTAGACCCTTTGTGGTCTTCCAGTCGCAGCTCTATGTCCGGCAGTTCGGCGCAGCGCGCCGGCCATTTTGGTGTCTGGCTCCTGCCGCGCTCACGAAACAGGTAGGTGCCTGCGATAGCTGGTTCGCAATTGTGGCGACCGGCTCTCGTGGTCGGAAGCCAAGCGTCGCTCACTCAGCCACGTGGCGAGGGACAGCCTTCCGAGTGCCGGGCGCATAGGTGTCCTCCCATACCTCGATGGGCTGACCGTCGTCGGTGTGGAAGGTCACGTTGCTCACCAGAACCGGCACCGCGATGCCTGTCGGAACGTCAAGGAGCCCGAGTGCTTCGAGCTCGTCACCGGACGCTGCGCGTGCCTGGAAGAGCTCGTCGGCCGGAGTGATCCTTTCCCCAGTCCGCTCGGTGTACAGGAGCTGCCAAAACTTAGGCAGCTCCTCGCCCGCGACGAGCTCTGGAACGACTGCTAGGGCGCGTGGGTGGATGCAGTTGACCCCGATGGTGGTCGGCTTGCCGTCCTGGGAGAAGAGCCGGATGCGCAGCACGATCTCGTCACCCAGTTCGATCCCCAGCTGCTCCGCAACATAGGGGTCGTAGCAAGAGTGCAGCGACGGACTGCGCAGCTCCACCTTGGCTTCGCCGTCCCTGTAGGGGCGGCCCGTGCGAATTAGTCGCTCGATCCGGGCAATGCCCGTGACTACGACCGGGGGCGGCGTCGCTACCACGGTCCCGACTCGAGGACGGGCGACCGTGAGGCCTTCGCGGCGCAGCTGAGCCATGGCCGCGGCAGCAGTCGTGTTGCTTACGCCCCATTCGGCCTGCACCTCGCGGACGGTGGGGAGCTTGGTACCGGGTGTCAGCTCACCGCTGGAGATCTTTTGCCTGTAGTGCTCTGCGATCTCTTCGTACCCCGGGCCCCGTGCCCTCTTGGCGCTCATGCGTGTGTCCTCTCAGTCGCGGCCGGCTCGACTGTGCGGGGTCTGTGGACCACCACGATAGTCATTGTTCCGGAACATTGACAAGGGTGGGCGCTGGGTGTCATGGTCCTGAATGTCGCCAGTCGGTTCAGGATGCGACCCGGACTGACGGCGAAGTGCACCATTGCCATGCCCGAAAGCGCTGCGGGCTCAGGAATGCGACTCCTGCCCTGCAGCTGGGCGAGCCGCCTCAATCCCGTATTGTCACCGCCTCGTCAATGCTGAACAAAGCAGCTGCCAGTCGCTATGAGTGACGGCTTGGGTCGAGCCCACCTGCTCCCCAGGCCCCGGCAGCTGTACCTCATATCGGGCACCAACCAGCACCTCCACAGCGCTGCCGCGCTGTCTGTGCGCTAGGCCGCCAGCTGCTCGGCCAGGCCCGGGGCGGGCGGAGAAAGCAGCGCTCACTTCCCCCGGACTCATCCCCGTCTTCCTGCCCAGGAGGTCCCGATGCCTGCTCGTGTCCGTACCAAGCGCCGCAGCTCCCACCCCGCGATCCGCGTCAGCGCCCTGCGGCCCAGTACCTACAACCTGCGCCCCGGCGAGGCGCGCACGATTGTCTGCCCCGACTGCCAGACCTGGCAGCGCATCATGGGCGCCACGACGCTGACGATCCGCGACCACCACGCGACCGACCTGCCCGGCGCCGAGCTGGAGGCCGGCCAGACGGACCGCCGCTGCCCGAGCGCCCGCCGGGTCGTCCTGGTCGACCTCACCACCGACGAGATCGCGCGCTGGCAGCGGGTCCAGGACCGGTGGATCTCCCCGGACGCGATGCTGGCCGAGACCCGTCGCGCGGCCCGCCAGCACTACAAGCTGCTGCCCCCGCAGGCCCCGGCGGTCCACCAGATCGCCGAGCGTCGCGAGACCGTCCCCGCGCCGACCAACGCCGAGCGCGCCGAACAGTGGCGCCGCAGGCTCCCGGCGGTGCTCGTCGCGGACACCCTGCGCAGCATCCCGCTGCACGACGCCGTCGGTCCGATCCGCGGCGTTGAGGTCCCGACGGAGAAGCCGTCCCGCGCCGCCTGACCCACCGCCAGCACGAACAACCACGGCCGCCGCCCACCTCAGCACCACGGGGCGGGCGGCGGCCGTGGCTGCTCGTACAGCAGCCAGCGCACAAGAACGGCCCCCGGGGTGCGATCCCGAGGGCCGTTGTCGGTCGCCATCAACCTGTAGAGAAGAGGACAACGACCGTGAACATCATGGCACCCGCCACCTCGGACCTCGACGACCTGTACGCCCGCTACTCGGCCCGCCTCCTGGCGGCCGCCGCTGAGCGCCTCGCCGAGATCGGCCCCAGCGCTCTCGACCTCGACGAGGACGTCACCCAGGACGTGTGGGCGCACATCGCCGAGCACGGCCTGCCCGACGGCCTGCGCGGCCTGGACGCCCTCCTGTTCGTCCTCGACCACGCCGTTGCCCGGGTCCGTCGGCACCGCGGCCGGGAGATCCCCTCGGGCATCGCCATCCCCGCCCGCCGGACCGCACACGCCGTCAGCCGCGACACCCTCGACACGCCCATCCCCGGCACCCGCACCAACCCCGCTCTCCCGGCCACGGTCTCCGCCGCCCTCGCCGCCCTCCACGCGCTCTCGCTGGCCGGGTGACGCCGGTGGACGCCCAGGGAGCAGCCGAGCTGCAGCGCCAGATCCAGGAGCAGATGGCCCGCCTGGAGGCGCAGCGGGCCGCCGAACGGCAGCTCGCCGAGCAGCTGCGCCAGCAGCAGGGAGGCGCGTCGTGAGCAGCCCCGAGGACCAGGCCTGGACCCGGCAGATGGATGAGCTGCTGCGTCGGGCCCGTGAGATGCACCGGCGGGCGCAGGCCGAGAAGGCCGGCCAGCAGTAGTAGCCGTCGGTTGGTGTCGTTCGCCGCCGCGTCCTCGCCCGCTCGGGCGCGGGTGCGGCGGTGTTCGTCGGTGCCCGACGCACCCCCGGCGTCCCTGCCGCAGAAGAGAGGAGACGAGGTGTCCATCACCGTCGACAGGCCGGTCCGCACCAGCCCGGTGCCGGCCGCACGCCACCCCGCCCCCGGGCACGGCCCCGCAGCGCCCGCCGGTGCGGTGCACGCGGTGGCCCGTCAGGAGTACGACGCGGCCAGGGCCGCTCTGGCCCGGTTGAAGAAGCTCGGCGACATGATCACCCGCTCGCTGATGTCGATCGGTGGCGGAGCCCTGATCTTCACGTGCGCGAACGTCACGCTGTTCGCGATGTCGCACCACGTCCCGGTGTGGATCGCGTGGATGCTCGACCCGATGGCGTCCCTGGCGCTGATCACCGTCCTGTACGTGGACGGGGTCCTGGCCGAGCAGGGCGGCGAGCGGGCCGGGACCTGGCCGTTCGTGCTGCGCTGGTTCGCCGGCATCAGCACCTGGCTGATGAACTCCTGGACGAGCTTGTACCCGGACGGTGTCTTCGCCCTGGTTCCGAAGCACCCGGACGCCGGCGGCCTGCTGCTGCACTCGGTGGCGCCGTTCCTACTGATCACGATGGCGGAAGCGTCCTCTGGCTACCGCAAGTACCTCGCCAAGCGGCTCGGCGAGCTACGCGAGGTCGTTCAGGCCTACGAGGACCAGCAGCAGGCCGCCAAGGCCGAACGCGAGCGCCGCATCCGCGAGGAGGCGGAGCAGGCCGAGCGCGAACTCCGCGACGCGGAGCGGGCCGAACGCGAGGACCGCCGCCGCCGCGAAGAACGCGAGCACGAGGAGCGCCTGGAACGCGAGCGGATCCGCGAGGCCGCCGAGGTCGCCCGCCTCGCCTCCCAGACGGAAATCGAGCGACTGCGCGAGCAGAAGGACCTGGAGAACGCGAGGGCACTCCGCGAGGCCGAACAGGCCCGCATCGAAAGGGAAAACGAGGACGCCCGGCTGCGCCGCGAGCAGGAAATCGAGGAGCAGCGGCAGCGGATCGCGCGGGAAAACGAGGAGGCGCGGCGGCGCTCGGAAGCCGAGATCGAGGCGCTGCGGATCAAGGCCGAGGGCGAGGCGCAGGCGCAGATCCTGCTGGCGAACGAGCAGGTCAGGCGGCAGCAGGCGGCCGAAGCCGAGCGCCGGGAGCGGGAGGCCGCGGAGGCCGCCGAGAAGCGCCGCAGGGCGGAGGAGCGCGCGGCCGCGCGGCAGCAGCGACTGTCCTCGCAGACCCCTCGCGCTTCCCGAACCGTCGCCTCGCGTTCCCTCTCGGAAATCGTCTCGCAGAACGGCGGCACGGTTCCTCGCGAACTGCGCTCGCAGCTGCGCGAGCAGGCCGAGCGCGAGGTCGCGCGGCTGATGCTGGAGGGCTCGGAAATCGACCAGCGGGCGATCGGCGAGCGCTACGGCAAGGGCGAGACGTGGGTCGGAGACCGCATCCGCTCCGCGAAGAAGCGCCTCGCGGACGACTCGCAGTTCGAGCTCGCGGTGATCTCCTCCGCGCTGGAGGACGAGATGCCCGTCTCCGAGGAGACGCGCGACAGCGACACCCGGGCCGGCGGTGAGACGGCCTGACGGAAGGTCGGCCTCTCCGGTGGCCACCAGGGCGCTCACATCGCCCTGGTGGCACGCCGAAGGCGCCGAAGCGCCGAGCACCACGCTATCGGCCCGGCCGCCCGGCCGGGCCGCGAACAGCCCAAACAGCAATTCCCGCAGGTCAGACCGGCGGGCACAGCGACAAGGAGGAGCGGTGAGCAGCACCGAGCAGCCGCCGGCCTGGCGGCGCAAGAGGGAGACGAAGCGGTCGGAGGACCGGGCCCGTCGGGTCGGTGCGCACGCGGCGCAGCTGCGGTCGCGGGCTGCGGCCGGCGGTCCGAAGGCGGTGGCGGAGGCCGAGTGGGACATCGTCCGGCGGGTGATTGCGGGTCTGCCGGAGGGTGCCCGGGGCGGTGAGTGGGCGCACTTGGCGGCGGTGCTGCGGCAGCTGTCGACGCGCCTGACGGCCGGTCATAACCGGTAGCCGGTCTTGGGGGTTGGTGAATTTCACGGTCCCCAAATTCACGTCCGTGCGTGAAGGTGCGGGCCCGTAATGCGTAGGGGCGCGCGTGCGCGCACGCGAGAGTACGGGGTCACTCGCCGTGATGGCAAGGGGCCCGGGTGAGTGTCGCTACCGGCCGTCGGCCGGTCGCTTTTCTTGATCCACGAGTCCTTGAGGAGGGGATGGTCATGGCCGTTGTCGACGGTCTGGTGAGCGCCGGTGTCGGCGTTCTGAGCGTGGGTGTGTCGGTGGCGCTGCAGGTGCTCGCCGCCAGTGGGTCCACGGTCACGGCGGGGGCGGGCAAGCGTCACCACGGCGGCGGCCGGGGTTCCGGCCGGGGCGGTGACAGGGCCACGCAGGTGATGAACGCGGCGCTCGCCAGGCTGGAGATGCCGCGCCTGCACGTCGCGCTGTTCCTCACCGGCGGGGCCGGGCTGGCCGGCACCGGCCTGGGGGGCCTGATCAACTCGATGGCCACGTGGGCCAATCACCTGGTGGCGTCCTGGCTCCGGTCCTGGGTCGGCGGCGGGGTCGGGTTCCTGGTGTCGGGTGCGGCGCTGGTGATCCTCGTGAAGGACATCAAGGAGAACAAGGCCGGCCCCAGGACGCTGGCGCTCGCGCTGGCGATCCCCTCCCTGCTCGCGGCGATCCCCGGCCCGGTCGGGCACGCGGCCGCCGTGGCGGTCACCTGGGTCGTCACCACGGTGGCGCACGTCATCGGGTCCGCGTTCAGCACGAAGTAGCCCGCAGGAGAGAGGAGAGAGAAGGGGAGAGCCTGATGGAGATCCTCATCATGATGGCGCTCGCGTACGCGCTCGGCGGCGGCATCACCGCCGGGCACGCGACCGCCCAGCAGCACGGCAAGACCCCCAAGCAGCCCAAGCCGATCGACCGGACGGAGGCCGGCAAGGCGCTCGCCCAGGGCGCCATCAACTCCGTGGCCCGGGTCTACACCTGGACCTCGGGGGCGAAGGAGGGCTGGCGCAAGGCCTGGCCCGAGACCAAGGCGACGATCGCCGCGCGCCGCGCAAAGGTGAAGGCCGACAAGGCCGGACGCAAGGCAACCGCCGCCACGGAGAAGGCCGCCCCGGCCGAGCCGGAGATCATCGACGCGGAGATCGTCGAGGACGACGTCAACACCGGCGGCCCCACCGCGCCGAGCGCCGGGAAGATCGCCGAGGCCGAAGCGGCGGCCGCCACCGCGACCGCCGACGCTACGGTGAAGATCCACCTCGTCACCGACCCGCCCGCAGGCGCGGACGCCACCGGCACCCCGCCGACGGCACCTGCGCCCAAGCCGCCCACCGCCGCCCCGGTGCCCCCGCCCCGGCCCGCACCCACCCCGCCGCCGTCCGCCCCCGCCGCCCCCACCGGGCCGGGGGCGGACCCGTCCCCGGCCCCCGCCGCCGGGCCGTCGCTGCGCCTGGTCAAGGAACCGGAGGACCCGCCCGCCACCCAGCCAGGCCCCGCCCCCTCAGGCGGGGCCACGACCCCGAGGAGCAGCATGACCACCCTGCCCACCGCCGCCACCGTCGAGGTCAACGGCGTCGACTCCCTGCAGCTGTGGCTGCGCCAGATGCACGGCTGGGCGCAGCTGGAGATGGAGGACGCGCAGGCCGCGCTCGCGCGGATCGCCGACCTGCAGGCGAAGGCCGAGGCCGCGTACGCGGCGGCGGCCGGCGCGAAGTACGACCCCGCGACGCTCGGGGAGCTGGCGGCGATCGTCGACCAGCTCGGCCACCTGCGGACGGCCCGCGAGAGGGACCTCGCGTCCTCCGAGCTGGCCGCGCACAACGCGGCCGTCTCGGAGGGCAACGTGAAGGTCCGCCACGGCGCGATCAACGAGGCCGTGGCCGCCGCCCCGGTCGAGATGGCCGAGTCCACCACCTACGGCGACTGACCCCGCCACCGACCGAGAGGAACACCCTGTTCATGGGAGAGATCACCCGCCGCCCGGCCGAGATCAGCTACCGCCAGGTCCTGGAGACCCTGGCGCGCCTGGCCGCGGCGACCATGGCCGAGGAGCACGCCGCCCGCGAGCGCTTCGACCGCGTCGCCGCGAAGGTCGCCGACGCCGACCGCACCTACCACGCGCTGCGCGTCCTCGGGTTCGACCCGTTCACCCTGACCGACATCGAGCAGATCGGCCAGTCCCTCGTCGGGCAGGCCACCGCCGTGATGGAGGCCGCCAACAGCGCGATCGAGCTCAACACCGCCGCGCACCAGGCGGGCCGGAACGTGCAGCTGCGCCACGGCGGTATCGACGCCGCCGTCGCCTCGGCGCCGGTGCCGGCCGCCAACCGCGAGGCGTACAACAACCGGCTCTGAAGCCGGCCCGCTGCCGCGTCCCGGTCGCACACCGCCCCGCCCGCCCCCCCCCCCCCCCCGCGGGGGGGGGGGGGGGGGGGGGCGGCCGGGGGGGCGGCCCCCGCCGGGGGGGCGCCCCCCGCCCCCCGGC
>NZ_BAAALD010000076.1:0-36223 GCF_039528095.1 Kitasatospora arboriphila | reverse complement strand
CCCCGCCCCCCCGGGGGGGGGGGGGGGGCGGCCGCCGGGGCGGCCACCGAGGCCGTCACGGCCGAGACCGCCGCTGCCGCCCCCGTCGCGAACGGCGAGGGCGACACCGACGCGGCCCCGCGCCGCCGTCGCCGCCGCACCCGCAGCGGTGCCGGCGAGGCCGCTGCCGCGGTCACGGCTCCGGCGGAGGGCGCCGTCGCGACCGCGACCGCGACCGCGACCGTCGAGGCTCCGGCCCAGCCGGCCGCCGAGACGGTGCCGGCACCCCGTCGGCGGACCCGTGCCGCGGCCGCCAAGCCGGTGGCCGAGGATGCCGTTGCCGAGGCGACCGACGGCGCAACCGCGGCGACCACCCCGGCCCCGCGTCGGCGGACCCGCAAGGCCGCGGCTCCGGCCGCTGCCGCGGAGGCGGGCACCGAGGCCGCTGCCGAGGCGACCGCGGAGGGCGAGGCCGCGCCGCGCCGCCGTACGCGCACCCGCCGCCCGGTGGCTGCCGCCGAGGCCGTGCAGGAGAGCTGACACGACGCACCGGAGGGCGGGCCCGTTTCGAACGGGCCCGCCCTCGGGCATGTCCGGGGCCCGGCGAACGGGCCCGGCGAACGGGCACGACGCTCGGGCCGCCGTACTCGAAGGGGCCGGGGCGGTGCGGAGCGGTGCGGCGCACGGGTGCGGCCCCGGCCCTCCCGTCCCGCGCGGTTCCCCGCGCCCCTGGCGGGGGCGCCGTGGCGGCGGCGCCTAAGCTCGGAGGACGAGATCCGCCGCCCCGTCTGGAGCCCCTTGCGATGAGCACTCCGCCGTTCCTGGCCCTCCCCCGGTGCGCCCGGGCGCTGCGTCTGGCCACGGCCCGCGGCGAGTTCGCCGCGCTGCTGGCCGAGCCGGAGGGGCCGGTGCGCGGCACGGCCCTGCTGGTGCCCGGGTTCACCGGCAGCAAGGAGGACTTCATCGCGCTGCTGGAGCCGCTGGCCGCGGCCGGGTACCGGGTGGCGGCGGTCGACCAGCGCGGCCAGTACGAGACCGGCGGCCCGGCCGACCCGGAGGCGTACCGGATCGGGGAGCTGGCCCGGGACGTGCGGGCGCTCTCGGCGGAGCTCGGCGACCACGGGCCGCTGCACCTGCTCGGTCACTCGTTCGGCGGACAGGTGGTGCGGGAGGCCGTGTTGGACGCCCGGGGTCCGCTGCCGTGGCGGTCGCTGACCCTGCTGTCGACCGGCCCGGGCGCCATCGACCCGGCCGAGGCGGCCCGCACCAAGCTGCTGCTGGACGCCCTGCCGGTGATGGACCTGGAGGCGATCTGGCAGGTCATGAAGCAGATGGAGGAGGGCAGCGGGGCCGGTCCCGCGCCGCGTCCGGAGATCGCCGAGTTCCTGCACCGCCGGTGGGTGGCGAACGTGCCGCAGGCGCTGTCCGCGATGGGCGGCCACCTGGTGGCGGCCCCGGACCGGGTCGCCGAGCTCGCCGCCGTGCCGCTGCCCGTGCAGGTGGTGTCGGGCGTGCGCGACTACGCGTGGCCGGTCGAGGAGCAGGCGGCGATGGCCCGGCGCCTGGACGCCCCGTACACGGCGGTGCCGGACGCCGGGCACTCCCCCAACGCCGAGCAGCCCGCCGCGACCGCCGCCGCCCTGGCCGCCTTCTGGGGCTGAGACCCAGGCCGCTGAGACCTGGGCCCGACCCGGCCCCGACCCCCTGCCCGCCGGGCCTGCCGCGCCCGGCGGGCAAAATCAGGGACAAAATTGTTTAGCTCGGGTAATATTTGAGTCTGTCCGGGAATCGTTGCGCCACGAGCCCGGTTGCCCCTCACTGCGGCATACGCCGAAACCGGGACTTTACGGACGGGCAACCAGCAGGAATCAGCGGTGCGGCACTGTGAACCCATGAGGCGATGTCGCCTCGGCTGCACGGGCCGCACGGCGCGCGAGGGGGGACGATGCGAGCAGCAGCCGGACGACAGACCCAGCAGGTGCCGGCCGACGACCGGGTGGTCGGCGGCCTGCCGCATCCGCCGCGACCCACGGGGCGGAGAAGGGAGAGGCCCATGCGTTTCGAGATCCTCCGACTGGACGACGCCTCCGGTGTCGCCACCGATCGACTGATCGTCGACGCCGAGACCGTCGGGCAGTACGTGAAGGATGCCGCCGCGACCGGCGAGCGCCTGTACATCCGGCCGTGCAAGAACGTGTGAGCGGAGCCGGACGGGCACCTGCCGCGTCCGACGTTCCGAGACCCGCTGACGCCCCGTCATCCCGAACAGGGACGACGGGGCGTCAGTGCGTCCCCGGACACCCGGTGCGACCAGGGTGGTGTTTGCCGCCGCCCGGGACGGGACATTTCCCAACGGGGCCGAGTGCCCCGACGCGAGGCACCCCGTACGGGTGATCGTCCTTGACGCGGCGGTCCGGAGGGAGGAGCGTTGTCGGCTATGAGGGGCGAGCCCAGCTGCCCGAGGTGCGCCGGTCGGGTCCGCGCCCCCGGGCTCTTCTCCGACACCTGGCAGTGCGACCAGCACGGTGCGGTCCACCCGATGCAGCCGGTGCTGCCGCCCAGCGTCGAGGCCCTGAACGTCGCGGTGGCCCGCTCACAGGTGCCGGTCTGGCTGCCCTGGCCGCTGCCGGTCGGCTGGCTGTTCACCGGGATCGCGCACGTCGGTGACGACCTCTCGGGTGCCCGCGCGACGGCGGTCGCCTGCGCCGGCCCTGCCCCGCTGGGCGGCTTCGGCGAGCTGGTGCTCGTCGCGGAGGAGCTCGGCGTGGGCCTCGGCGCCCGCTACGCCGGCCTGGACGGGCCGGACCCGGGCGAGAGCGTCTCGCTCTACAAGCCGGCCGACGCCAAGCTGATGGCGGCCGGCCGGCCGACGCCGATGTTCCACGTGCCCGACGCCCCGGTCGACCGCGCGGTGTACGTCGGCGAGGCGCGCGGCCTGTGGCTCTGGGCGGTCGCCTGGCCCGAGCAGTCGGCGCTGCTGATGCACGACGAGCTCGTCCTCACCGACCTGAGGGACGCCGGCGCGGAGCTGGGCCTGCTGCCCTGCGGCGCGCTGACCCCGAGGCTGCTGGGCTGACGCACGGGCGGCCACGCGGCCGGCCGTCGGGCCGGTCCGCGGTTCGCCGCCCGGCCCCCGGCGCGCCCGCCGGGCGCACTAGGCTGGGCCGGGCCAGCAGCAGCCCCCCACCGGCCCCTGGAGCCCCTCCCGTGCGCATCGACCTGCACGCCCACAGCAACGCCTCCGACGGCACCGACAGCCCGGCCGAGCTGGTCGCCGCGGCCGTCGCGGCCGGGCTGGACGTGGTGGCCCTGACCGACCACGACACGGTCGCCGGGCACGCCGAGGCCGCGGAGGCCGTCCGGGGCACCGGTCTGACCCTGGTGCCGGGCGCCGAACTCTCCTGCCACGTCGACGGCATCAGCATGCATCTGCTGGCCTACCTGTTCGACCCCGCCGAGCCCGCCTTCGCCGCCGAGCGGGAGCTGGTGCGCACCGACCGGTTCCGGCGCGGGCGGGCGATCGTCGAGCGCTGCCGCGAGCTCGGGGCGCCGATCGACTGGGAGCAGGTGGAGCGGATCGCCGGGGCGGGCTCGGTGGGCCGTCCGCACATCGCCAGCGCCCTGGTCGAGGCGGGCGTGGTGGCCACGGTCTCCGACGCGTTCACCGCCGAGTGGCTGGCCAACGGCGGGCGGGCGGACGTCCGCAAGCACGAGACGGACCCGGTGACCGCCGTCCGGCTGGTGCGGGCGGCGGGCGGCGTCCCGGTGTTCGCGCACCCGGGCGCGGTCAAGCGCGGCCGGACGGTCTCCGACGAGGTGATCGCCGACCTGGCCGCCGCGGGTCTGGGCGGCCTGGAGGTCGACCACACCGACCACGACGGGCCGACCCGGGAGCACCTGCGCGCTCTGGCGGCCGAACTCGGCCTGTTCACCACCGGCTCCTCGGACTACCACGGGCACCGCAAGACCGTCCGGCTCGGCGAGTACACCACCGACCCGGCCGCCTACGAGCAGCTCGTCGGCCAGGCCACCGGGGCCGCACCGATCCGCGGCTGACCCCGGGCACCCCGGGGCCGGCGGCCCGACCCGCCGTCAGTCGCGCCGAACCGGGGCACGGCGCCCCGGAACCGGACAATTCACCCATGGATGCCAGGGTGTTCGGGTCGCTCTTCGTGACCCTCTTCGTGATCATGGACCCGCCGGGCACCATCCCGATCTTCCTGGCGCTCACCTCGGGGCGGGCACACCGGGTGCAGCGGCGGATGGCCTGACAGGCCGCGCTGGTCGCGCTGGGGGTGATCACCTGCTTCGGGCTGTTCGGCCGGCAGATCCTGGACTACCTGCACGTGTCGATCCCGGCCCTGCAGGTCTCCGGCGGCATCCTGCTGCTGCTCATCGCGCTGGACCTGCTGACCGGCAGGATCGCGGAGCCGACCCAGACCAAGGAGGTCAACGTCGCGCTGGTGCCGCCGGGGACGCCGCTGCTGGCCGGGCCCGGCGCGATCGTGGCGGTGATCCTGGCGGTGCAGAAGGCGGACGGCGCCGCGCAGTACGCGGCGGTCTGGGCGGCCATCGCGGCGATCCACGTGGTGCTGTGGCTGACGATGCGTTTCTCGCTGGTGATCATCCGCATCATCAAGGACGGCGGTGTGGTTCTCATCACACGCCTGTCCGGCCTGCTGCTGTCGGCGATCGCCGTGCAACTGGTGGCGAACGGCGTGTTCGCCTTCGTCGACCAGGCCACCTGACCGCCCGTCGGGCGCCCCCGGTCAGTCGAGCGGGACGGCCCGCCGGTTCGGGTCGCGCAGGTCGGTGCCGTGCCGCAGCCACCGCTCCTGGAGCTCGGCGGCGCCGTGCACGCGCTTGTGGCCGGCCTCGTTCGGGGTCATCGGGAGGAGCGGCAGGAAGCGCACCGGCTCGGCCGGTCCGGCGAGTTCGACGTCCTCGACGAGGCCGCCCGGCTCGGCCACCAGGACGGAGGTGAAGGGCGCGCCCTCCCACAGCGGGGCGCCCAGGTCGAGGGAGCCGCCGGGGGCCACCACCAGGCCCTCGACCTGCGGCGTTGCGGCGAAGGTGGCCAGCGTGCGGAGCACGTCGTCGCGCCCTCCGCGGACGGTGAGCACCAACTCGGCGCGGGGGCCGCGCACCGGGTCGGCGACCGCCGCGGTGGGGTCGGCCATCGGGCTCGCGGCCATGCCGAGGGTGGCGTAGCGGACGAGCCCCTCGGCGTCCGGGCCGAAGCGCAGCACCTCGATCCGCTCGGTGCCGAGGAAGGTGACCGAGGCCCGGCCGCTGCTCTCGCCGAAGGTGGTGAGCAGGCGCGCCTCGACGGCCGCCAGCACGGCCGTGCGGGTGAGTTCCGCGGAGCCGCCGGAGGGATCGGAGAAGTCGCCGAACAGCGGGAAGTCGTGGGCCATGCACGCGACCTTAGCGCCCGGGGAGTTGTCGCTTCGCGCACACCCCAGCGGCGGCACGCCGACAACTGTTAGTGTGGGGGGCTGGCTACCGGGGATGCTGACCCTTGGGGCCGCGGCATGAAGGAGGTGGTTGTGGTGGATACCAGCCGACCATGCAGTACCGGCAGCTCTGCCCGGCCTGTCCTTCTCCGCCGCACCCACCCCTGACGAGGTAGTTGAGGCGGCGTCACACCCGGCCGGGAGAGCACCTTCCCGGGCGCCGGGGCGCCCAAACCGAAGTCTTGCCGATTCTTTGGCGATTTCTTGGTGAGCCCCGTCCGACCTGGGCGTCCATCGGTGTTCCTCGCCGTCGCACCACGGCCGTCACCGCCTGCCGTGCGGCGGCTCCTGCCCCAGGAGCCTGCCATGTCGATGATCAACAACCTCCGTGCGGCCGTCCGTCCGCACCGCCGCCGCGACACCTCCTTCGACACCCTCCGTCCGGGCCACGCCCCTTCGGCCGTGGTCGACTGCGCCGTCTACCAGGACGGCAAGCGGGTCGGCGAGAGCTGCAGCCCGCGCGAGGCCGTGGCCCGGGTCAAGCTGTGCCGCCAGCAGGACGCCGGCTCGTTCAGCTGGATCGGCCTGCACGAGCCCACCGAGGCCGAGTTCGAGGGCATCGCCCAGCGCTTCGGCCTGCACCCGCTGGCCGTCGAGGACGCGGTGCACGCGCACCAGCGCCCCAAGGTCGAGCGGTACGACGACGTGCTGTTCGCCGTCTTCAAGACGATCCGCTACGTCGAGCACGACCAGCTCACCCCGACCAGCGAGGTCGTGGAGACGGGCGAGCTCATGGTCTTCGTCGGCCAGGACTTCGTCATCACCGTCCGGCACGGCGGGCACGGTTCGCTGCGCGAGCTGCGGCGCCGGCTGGAGGGCGACGCCGACGGCTCCGGCCTGCTCGCCAAGGGCCCGTCCGCGGTGCTGCACGCCATCGCCGACCACGTGGTCGACAACTACCTGCTGGTCGCCGAGCGGCTGCAGACCGACGTGGACGAGGTCGAGTTCGACGTCTTCGCCGGCAAGGCGGGCCGCGGCGCCGACGTCGGCCGGGTCTACCAGCTCAAGCGCGAGGTGCTGGAGTTCAAGCGGGCGGTGGCGCCGCTGCTGCGTCCGATGCAGCTGCTCTCCGAGCCGATCCAGCGGCTGATCGACCCGGACATCCAGAAGTACTTCCGGGACGTCGCCGACCACCTGGCCCGGGTCACCGAGCAGGTGCACGGCTTCGACGAGCTGCTGAACTCGCTGCTCCAGGCCAACCTGGCGCAGGTGTCGGTGGCGCAGAACGAGGACATGCGCAAGATCACCGCCTGGGCGGCGATCTTCGCGGTGCCGACCATGATCACCGGCATCTACGGCATGAACTTCGACTACATGCCGGAGCTGCACCACAAGTACGGCTATCCGATGGTGCTGGGCAGCGTCGTGGTGATCTGCATCGCCATGTACCGCGGGTTCCGGCGCAACGGGTGGCTCTGACGCCCGGTCGCGCCGGGCGGCCCGTCAGCCGCCCTTCCGGCCGCCCCGGGCGACCAGCACCAGTCCGAGCAGGATCAGGCCGACCGCCGGGTACGCGGCCACCGGCGGCCACTGGCCGAGCCACACGGCCGCGATCAGGGCCGCACCCGGGGTCTCCAGCAGGATCGCCGTCGAGGTGACCGAGGGGCCCAGGGTGCGGACCACCCGGTTGCTCAGCGAGTGCCCGAGCAGCTGGGCGGCCACCATCAGCAGCACGATCTGCCACCACACCCCGGCCGGCCAGCCCGACAGCGGGGAGCCCGCCACCAGGCAGACGCCGAACAGCGCCGCGGCCGTGGTGGTGTAGCAGACCAGCGTGTACGCGGTGGTGCTGACGGTCCGCCGGACCTCGGCGCCGAGCAGCACGTAGCCCGCGGCCGCCGCCCCCGCGCCCAGCGCGAGCGCGTCGCCGAGCAGGGCCCGCGGGGAGAGCGACAGGTCGACGCCGGTGAGCACCAGCACGCCCGCGAAGGCGACCGCCACGCCGATCCGCACCGGCCGCGGCGCCCGCTCGCCCATCAGCCGCAGCAGCAGGATCGTCCACAGCGGGGTGGTGGTGACCAGCGCGGTCGCCGAGGCCACCGAGGTCATCCGCAGGCTGGGCATCCACAGCGCGAAGTGCACCGCGAGCAGCACGCCGGCGGCGACCGCGAGCAGCAGCGCCCGGCGCCCGATGCCGCGCAGTTCGGCGCGGTGCCGCAGCAGCGCGTACGGGCCGAGCACGCCGACCGACATGAAGTTGCGCCAGAAGGCGATGGCCAGCGGCGGCGCGGCGGTGGCGCTGATCAGCGGGGCGGAGAGCGAGATGCCGGCGATGGAGACGGCGAGCAGCATCAGGTCGACCCGCGGCAGCGCCGGCCGGCCCGGTGCGGGGGCGGCGGGACGGAGGTCCGCGGGGGCGGCGGTGGCGGCGGGCCGGGCGGGCACGGCTCTCCTTCGAACGGGTCGGGTGCGACCGTCCTACGGTAAGGCCTCAAATGCACTGACGGCGCTGTCGTCCCGGGTGGTGGGACGAAGCGCCGAGCGGCCTCGGGCCGACCGCCCGCCAGGCCGTACGCTGTGGGCCATGGAGCGTACGACGACCCCCGCCGAGGACTTCCTGGACCGCGCCCTGCTGGAGGAGGCGGCGAAGAAGTCCGGACTGCTCTGGGTCCGCCCGGAGGGCGTGCCGAACGGCCGGGCGCTGTGGCACGCCTGGCACGACGGGGCCGTGGTGGTGGTCGGTGACGGCGGCGAGCAGCCGCTGCACGGGCTGGCCGCGGGCGGCCGGGCCGAGGTGACCGTCCGCAGCAAGGACAAGGGGGGACGGCTCACCGGCTGGCTCGCCGACGTCACCGAGCTCGCCCCGCGGAGCGAGGCCTGGCAGGGCGCCGTCGAGGAGCTCAAGTCCAAGCGGCTCAACGCCCCCGACACCGACACCATCGGCGACCGCTGGGCCCGCGAGTGCCGGGTGCTCCGGCTGGAGCCCGCCGGCGCCCTCACCGAGCGCCCCGGCGCCATGCCGGACGGCTCCCACGCGGCCGTCCCGATGCCGACCGGGGCCACCACCCGCCGCCCGATCCCGGCCGGCCTGCCCAAGCTGCTGCTGGGCCGCCGCAAGGGCTGACGCGCCGACGGCCGGCCGGTCCGACCGCCCACGGGGTCCGCGGACCGCCGGGCGGGGCGGACGCGCCGGGCTGCGGCGGGCCACCGCGGGCTCCGGCCCACTCCCGCAGGTATCTTTGGCGCCGGAGGACGCGCCGGACGCAGCCGTGCGGACGCAGTCGTACGGGCGACGGCGCGACGGACCGCGACCCGTACCGCGGCCGCAGGCCCTACGCGGCCGCACCGACACCAGCGCACCGGCCCGCACCTCGCGGGCCCCGTCCGGAGAGAGGGAGCCGATGGCAGGCGCAGGCAGCCGGGTCTTCATCTCGCACCTCTCCGGGCTCCCGGTCTTCGACCCCAACGGCGACCAGGTGGGCCGCGTCCGCGACGTGGTCGTCTCGCTGCGGATCGGCGGGCGCCCGCCCCGGGTGCTCGGCCTGGTGGTCGAGGTGATCGGCCGCCGGCGGATCTTCCTGCCGATGACCCGGGTGACCAGCCTGGAGTCCGGCCAGGTGCTCGCCACCGGCGTGATCAACCTGCGGCGCTTCGAGCAGCGTCCCTCGGAGACCCTCGTCCTCGCCGAACTGCTGGACCGCACCGTCGTCCGGACGAAGACCGGCGAGGAGGTCACCGTCCTCGACGTGGCCATGGTGCAGGCCCGGCTGCGCGAGTGGGAGATCCGCAAGGTCTTCGTGCAGGTCGGCCGGGTCGGCCGGCTGCGCAAGGCGCGCGGCGAGTCGCTGACCCTCGACTGGTCCGAGCTCACCGGCTTCTCCCTCACCGAGGAGGGCCAGGGCGCCGCCAACCTGCTCGCCACCTTCGAGCAGCTCCGCCCGGCCGACCTCGCCAACGTGATGCACCACCTGTCGGCGAAGCGCCGCGCCGAGGTCGCCGCCGCCCTCGACGACGACCGGCTCGCCGACGTCCTGGAGGAGCTGCCCGAGGACGACCAGGTCGAGATCATCGGCAAGCTCAAGGAGGAGCGGGCCGCGGACGTCCTGGAGGCGATGGACCCGGACGACGCCGCCGACCTGCTCTCCGACCTCCCCGCGGAGGACGCCGAGCGGCTGCTGCGGCTGATGGAGCCGGAGGACGCGGCCTCGGTGCGCCGCCTGCTCTCCTACGAGGAGGACACCGCCGGCGGTCTGATGACGACCGAGCCGATCGTGCTGGAGCCGGACGCGACCGTCGCCGAGGCGCTCGCCCGGGTGCGGATCGCCGAGAACAAGCCGGCCCTCGCCGCGCAGGTCTACGTCTGCCGTCCGCCGAACGAGACCCCGACCGGCAAGTACCTTGGCACGGTGCACTTCCAGCGGCTGCTGCGCGAGCCGCCGTTCACCCTGGTCGGCTCGCTGGTCGACGACGACCTCGACCCGCTGCCGCCGGACACCCCGCTGCCGCTGGTCACCAGCTACCTGGCCGCCTACAACCTGGTCGCCGCGCCGGTCGTGGACGAGGCCGACCACCTGGTCGGCGCGGTCACCGTCGACGACGTCCTGGACCACCTGCTGCCGGAGGACTGGCGCGAGGCGTCCCTGCACGCGGCCGAGAGCGAGACCGTCCATGGATGACCGCAAGCGGGAGGACCGCAAGGGCCGCCGCGACGACAGCCCCCGCCAGCGCATCCAGGGCGAGCTGCGGGAGCTGCGGCAGCTGCGCGAGCTGCGGGCCCGCGAGGGCGTCCGCCCGCAGCGGCCCGAGGGCGGCACCGGACGCAGCCGGCTGGACCAGCCGCGCACCGGCCGCCGCGCCCTCATCCCGATGCCGACCTACGACCCGGAGGCCTTCGGCAAGCTCTCCGAGCGGATCGCCCGCTTCCTGGGCACCGGCCGCTTCATCGTCTGGATGTCGGTCGTCATCGTCGCCTGGGTGGTCTGGAACACCCTGCTGCCGGCGACCGTCCGCTTCGACGAGTACCCCTTCATCTTCCTGACCCTGATGCTCTCGCTGCAGGCCTCGTACGCGGCGCCGCTGATCCTGCTCGCGCAGAACCGCCAGGACGACCGGGACCGCGTCAACATGGAACAGGACCGCGCCCGCAGCGACCGCAACATCGCCGACACCGAGTACCTGACCCGGGAGGTCGCCGCGCTGCGGCAGGGCCTCGGCGAGGTCGCCACCCGCGACTTCGTGCGCTCCGAGCTGATGGCGCTGCTCAAGGAGCTCGACGATCGGCGGGAGAGCCGCGACCTGGTGTGAGGCCCGGGCGCCGGGCGCCGGCGCCGGCCGTGACCTCGTGTGACGGGCGGCACGCTACCGGCGAGTCGGGGTCCGTCCGCGGCGCCGTACCATCAAGGCATGGCCAACGAGACCGAGATTGCCGCAGGCGTGACGGAGGAGTCCGTCCGCAAGGCGCTGGCGACCGTCAACGACCCGGAGATCAACCGCCCGATCACCGAGATCGGCATGGTGAAATCCGTCGAGATCGCCGAGGGCGGCGCCGTGAGGGTCGGCGTGTACCTCACCGTCTCGGGCTGTCCGATGCGCGAGACGATCACCAACCGGGTGACCGACGCGGTCGCGAAGGTGCCCGGTGTCACCGGTGTCGAGGTCGAGCTCGACGTGATGAGCGACGAGCAGCGCAAGGAGCTCTCGCAGCTGCTGCGCGGCGGCGCGCCCGAGCGCGAGATCCCCTTCGCCAAGCCGGGCACGCTCACCCGGGTCTACGCGGTCGCCTCCGGCAAGGGCGGCGTCGGCAAGTCCTCGGTCACGGTCAACCTGGCGGCGGCGATGGCCGCGGACGGCCTCAAGGTCGCCGTGGTCGACGCCGACATCTACGGCCACAGCGTGCCCCGCATGCTCGGGGTCGAGGGCCGGCCCACCCAGGTCCAGGACATGATCATGCCGCCGTCGGCGAACGGCGTGAAGGTCATCTCGATCGGCATGTTCACCCCGGGCAACACCCCGGTGGTGTGGCGCGGCCCCATGCTGCACCGCGCGCTGCAGCAGTTCCTGGCCGACGTGTACTGGGGCGACCTCGACGTCCTGCTGCTGGACCTGCCGCCCGGCACCGGCGACATCGCGATCTCCGTGGCCCAGCTGGTGCCCAACGCCGAGATCCTGATCGTCACCACCCCGCAGATGGCCGCCGCGGAGGTCGCCGAGCGGGCCGGCACCATCGCGCTGCAGACCCACCAGAAGATCGTCGGCGTCATCGAGAACATGTCGGGCATGCCCTGCCCGCACTGCGACGAGATGATCGACGTCTTCGGCACCGGCGGCGGCCAGACCGTCGCGGACGCCCTCACCCGGAGCGTCGGCGCCACCGTGCCGGTGCTCGGCTCGATCCCGATCGACGTCCGCCTGCGCGAGGGCGGCGACGACGGCCGCCCGGTCGTCCTGTCGAACCCCGAGTCCCCGGCCGGCGCCGCCCTGCGGTCCGTCGCCGGCAAGCTCGGCGGCCGCCAGCGCGGCCTGTCCGGCCTGTCCCTGGGTCTCACCCCCAAGAACAAGTTCTAGCGGACGCACAGGGGCGCGGGGCCGCACCGCGGGAGGCACACCGTGCCGTCCCGTCGTGCGGACCCCGCGCCCCTTCGTGCTGCCCGGACGGCGCGGCCAGCCGGTGGCCGGTCAGCGGCCGTTGTAGGCGGTGAGGTCGGGGACGACGCCGAAGCCGATCCCGTAGGCGCTGATGCCGCGGCCGTAGGCGCCGAGCAGGACGCCCGGGGCCTCGCCGGCCAGCACCCAGCCGTACTCGGACTCGCGGTAGCGGAAGGGCTGCGGCAGGCCGTTCACCGGCAGGGTGAGGGCGGACCAGCCGGGGCCCTCCAGGTCGTCCGCGAGGTCCCAGGCGAGCCCGGTCTGCTGGTCGAGCCAGTCCTGCCGCAGCGAGCGGTCGAGCTGGCCCGGCGGCACGGTGGCGATCAGGCCGGAGCCGGCCAGCCAGGCGGCGCTGGAGGCGGAGGTCGCCTCCAGCGTGCCGGTGTTGTCGGCGCTGCGGCGGCCGGGGCGGCGGGCGACCGTCACCACCACGGCGAAGCGGCCGGCCTCCCGCGACCCGTACGGTCTGGCGGGCTCGTCGCCGTGGCCGAGCGAGCCGTAGTCGGTGCCGGCGCCCTGGCCGGCGCGGCCCGCGCCGACCGGGAACGGCCAGCGGCGGCCCGTCCAGCCCTCGTCGAGCCCGTACCAGGGGAAGTCGGCCTCCAGGTAGGGCGTCAGCGGGTCGGCGGACCCGGCCCGGGCGCCCACCACGGGCGCCGTCCGCCCGCCCGGGGCGACCGTCCCGCCCGCTCGGCTCGTCACGTCCATCGCCGGCCTCCTCCGTGCACCTGTCTCCTGCGGCGGCGTTCCATGGTGGCGCACCGGGCGCGCCGCCGGGTGCGGTCGGCCGCCGACACGTCGTGGCGTGACCGACGGCACAGTGGATCCGGCCTGCGGTCAACCTGAACACCATAGCGGCGCGGACGCCGACGCCCCGCCCGGCGAAGCGGCCCGGGCGGGGCGTGGGAGGTGTGCAACGGCGCGCGGCCGCACCGGGTCGCGTCAGGTGGCGTCCAGGTCGAACGGCGGGCGCTCACCGGCGGCGAGCGGCGCACTCGTCTCGGCGGGGGCGCTCTTGGTGAGGTCCGGGGTGGCGGCGACCCGCCGCGGCGCCTCGTCGTTGAGGGCGGACTTGAAGTCGAGGCCGTCCTTGAGCTCCTTGAAGCCCAGCGGGTCCTCGTTGCCGCCCATCAGCTGCTTGCGGACGAAGGTCTTCGGGTGCAGGTCGGTGAACTCGAAGTCCTGGAACTCCGGGCCCAGCTCGCTGCGGATGTCGTCCTTGGCGCTGTCCGCGAAGGACCGGACCTTGCGGATGAAGCCCATGGTGTCCTGGATGAGCTTCGGCAGCTTGTCCGGCCCGAAGATGACGATGGCCATGACGGCCAGCGCGACGACCTCCAGTGGGCCTATGTCACTGAACACGTACGCTCCCAGCTCCTGATGGACAACCCGACGAGCTCGGCGGCAGCCGTCGCCACCAGGGTAATGGCCGCCGGCCGGTCTGTGACCCCGCCACCTGCGGATTGCGGTCCAGACCACCCGGCGGCCCGGTGCGTGCGCCCCGACGGCCCAGCGCGCGTGTGCCCTAACGGAGCAGGTTGTGCGGACCGAGGCGGTTCACGCCGGCGTCGGCCGGGCCGGGCTGGGGGAGGTAGCCGGGCGGCGCCGAGGCCATGGCGGGGACCGGGAAGTCGGCCGGCAGCTGCGCGTTGACCGGGACGGCGGCGCCGCCCGGGTTGCTCACCGGGCTGACCCGGGTGCCGTGCTGGTCCTCGCCGCCGACGGCCGAGGGGCCGCCCACACCGGCCAGGGTGACCGCGGCCACCGAGAAGGCACCGGCCGCGGCGAACACGAAGCGGCGCCCGAACGGCGTCGGACCGGGCCGGGCCGCCGCCGCGGCGGGCTCGGGCAGCACGCCAGCCCGTCCGCGGGAGGGCTGCTCGGCGCGGCGTCCGCGCGGCTCGGTGAGGCTGCGCAGCGCGGCCGCCGGACGGGCGGCGGAGGGCACCAGGGAGAGCCGGTTGCCCGGCGTCGGCAGCCCCGGCCGGCCGGCCCGCGGGTCGACCCCGGGGATCGGCGTCCCGGCGCCGAGCGCACCCGAGCCGAAGGAGGCGCCGGCGCCGCGGCCGAAGGAGCCGCCGGTGAGCCGGCTGCCGCCGAGGGTGCCGGGGACTGCCGGCATGCCGCCGCCCGGGCCGGAGCCGTCCTCGTCCTCGGGAAGGGCGGCGACGGCGAGCAGCCGCGCCATCAGCGTCGAGGAGGGGCCCGGGTTGTCGGTGCGGGTCAGCAGGTGCTTGACCGCGCGGCCCTCGTCGGCCTCGGCGAGGCAGTCGGGGCAGGTGGCGAGGTGCGCCTGGACGCGCTCGCGGGAGTCGTGGCCGAGTTCGCCGTCGAGGTAGGCGGAGAGGCGGTCGCCGAGATGGTGCTCCTCCGCGGGCTCGGCGGGGCGCACGGCGACGGCCCGCGGTGCGGCGGGCTCGGCGGCGGGGTGCTCCGCCGGGGCGGCGGGGGCCTGCGGGTGGTCGGCCCGGCGGCCGAGCTGGGCCCAGGAGGGGCCGCGCCGGGACCGGCCGGTCGGCTCGGGCCCGCCCTGGTGGGCGTCGGCGTTCACGAGCCCCTCCGGTCCAGGCCGCCCGGAGAGCCGGGATCGGCGCCGACCGGGACGGGCTCGGCGGAGCCGCCGCGGCGCAGCCGGCCCGGGGCGACGCCCGGCGCCCGGTGCTTGAGGGCGGCGCGCAGGTGCGAGCGGCCGCGGTGGATCCGGCTGCGGACCGTCCCGAGCTTGACCCCGAGGGTGGCCGCGATCTCCTCGTAGGAGAGGCCCTCGATGTCGCACAGCACCACGGCGGCGCGGAACTCGGGGGCGAGGGTGTCGAGCGCCTGCTGGACGTCGGCGTCGAAGTGGGTGTCGCTGAAGTGCTGGGCCGGGCTGGGCTCGCGGCTGGGGAGGCGCTCGGCGGCGTCCTCGGCGAGGGCGTCGAAGCGGATCCGCTGGCGGCGGCGCACCATGTCCAGGAACAGGTTGGTGGTGATGCGGTGCAGCCAGCCCTCGAAGGTGCCGGGGGTGTAGGTGGAGAGCGAGCGGAAGACCCGGACGAAGACCTCCTGCGTGAGGTCCTCGGCGTCGTGCTGATTGCCCGTCAGCCGGTAGGCCAGGCGGTAGACCCGGGCGCTGTGCGCCTCGACGATCTCCTCCCAGGTCGGCGGGGTCCAGCTCTGCGCGTCGGGGCCCTCGGCGAAGGTCGCGAGCGCGGCCGGCTCGGCCGCGGCCCCGGCCGCCTCGGTGGTCGCGTCCTGGGGGGAGTGCGCGGGCTGGTTCATCACGGGCTTCGGCGTACGGGCCGACGAGGTGCGGCGTGGATCGCGCTGCACGGGGACGTCGCCCTCGGCCACACCTCCTCGGTCGGCTCTTCTGCCCAGCAGGGCCACCACCATATCCACCTCGCCCGTCAGATCCGGATAAAGTGCACGACCCCCTCCGCCGCCGCCCCGGCGGGGCCGCGCGGACGGCGTCGTGCGCACCCCGATCGCCAAGTCCTGTTCCCATCAACGGCCCGCCGCCGAACGCGGTTCCCGGTCGGCCAGTAATCTGTGGCTGAAAATGTCGACATCGGGTCGGCATCAGGCGTTCCGGAGAGGCAGCCATCACCGAGTTCGGGCCCGAGCGGGCGGCTCTCGCCGACACCTACGTCGGCGAGGACGCGGTGCTGACCTACGCCCGGGCCCAGTCGGCGCGGGCCGGAATACGCGCGATCGGGCCGAGCGGCGGAGCCTTCCTGCGGCTGCTGGCGGCCGCGCTGGACGCCAAGTCGGTCGCCGAGATCGGCACCGGCACCGGCGTCTCGGGGGTCTACCTGCTGCGCGGGATGCGGCCGGACGGCGTGCTGACGACCGTCGACACCGAGCCGGTGCGCCAGCAGTGCGCGCGGGAGGCGTACCTCGCGGCCGGCTTCGCCCCCAACCGGGCGCGGTTCATCCCGGGCCGGGCGCTGGACGTGCTGCCGCGGCTCGCGGACGGCCAGTACGACCTGGTGTTCTGCGACGGTGACCCGGCCGAGTCCCGCGCCTACCTCGCAGAATCGTTGCGGCTGCTGCGGCCGGGCGGGATCGTCTGCTTCGAGGGGGTCTTCCAGGAGGGCCGGTTGGCCGAACCGGACCTCGACGACCCGCAGACCCACGCGGTGCGCGAGCTCGTCCGGGACGTCCGGGAGAGCGACCGGCTGCTGCCCGCGCTGCTGCCGGTCAGTGACGGGCTGCTCTGCGCCGTCAAGCGCTGACAGGGCGTCCGGCGGGCGTGTCGGCCGGGTCCCGCGGGTCAGTCCCGCAGGTCAGCCGTCAGGCTGTCCCGGCGCGGGCCGCGCAGGTGTCCGGGCACGGCACAGGGCCCGGATTCTGGCGCGAATCCGGGCCCTGTCGGCATCTCCAGGAGATGAGGGGAGCACCCGCTGCGGTCAGCCGCAGGCCTTCTTCAGGGCCTCGCCCAGGGCATCCGCCTCATCGGGCGTCAGCTCCACCACCAGGCGACCGCCGCCCTCGAGCGGAACTCGCATGATGATGCCCCGCCCCTCTTTGGTGACCTCGAGCGGGCCGTCACCCGTCCGCGGCTTCATGGCCGCCATGCTCGTTCCCCTTCCTGCAACCGCTCAGCTACGTACCGGAGGTCCGTCCACCACCGGTATCGAACGCATTGATCGGAAGCCATTATCCCGCATCCCGCACCCCGATGACCAACATCACTCTCCGCGCAACCGTGCCCGCACCCGCCCAAACCGTCCGACAACCTGCCCAAAGCCCCATTTCGCCGGTGCTCGGCACGACATTCGAAGGTGCGGTACCTCACACTCCCCAGCCGGCCCCGCGCTCCGTCATGCTGAGTCCGTGGCCGAGGCCACGAGCCGCGGCGCCGCCGTGCCACCCACCACGACCAGGGGAGCCCTCACCCGATGTCCGACTCCGTGCTGTACGAGCTCGACGGCGGCCTGGCCGTCATCACCATCAACCGCCCGGACGCGATGAACGCGCTCGACACGGCGACCAAGGTGGCGCTGCGCGACACCGTCACCGAGGCCGCGAACGACCCGGCGGTGCGGGCCGTGCTGCTGACCGGCGCCGGGGACCGGGCGTTCTGCGTCGGGCAGGACCTCAAGGAGCACCTGGGCCTGCTCAAGCGG
Organism: Kitasatospora arboriphila; assembly: GCF_039528095.1. Classification (NCBI taxonomy): domain Bacteria; kingdom Bacillati; phylum Actinomycetota; class Actinomycetes; order Kitasatosporales; family Streptomycetaceae; genus Kitasatospora; species Kitasatospora arboriphila. The sequence continues at coordinate 19,032 of NZ_BAAALD010000076.1, read as the reverse complement.
GCCGAGGAGACCGGCGAGGGCGCGCTGAAGACCGTCTCCGAGCACTACAACCCGCTGCTGCGGGCGCTCGCCGGGATGGCCAAGCCGACCGTGGCCGCGGTGAACGGGGTGGCGGCCGGTGCAGGCGCCGGGCTGGCCTTCGCCTGCGACTTCCGGATCGTCGCCGACACCGCCGGCTTCAACACCTCCTTCGTCGGCGTCGCACTGACCGCCGACTCGGGCGTCTCCTGGACGCTGCCGCGGCTGGTCGGCCACGCCCGCGCCACCGAGCTGCTGATGCTCCCCCGCACGGTGAAGTCGGACGAGGCGCTCGGCCTGGGCCTCGCCACCAGGGTGGTGCCGACCGCCGAACTCGCCGCCACCGCACGGGCCTTCGCCGCAGAGCTGGCGGCCGGCCCGACGGTGGCCTACGCCGCCGTCAAGGAGTCGCTGGCGTACGCCGCCTCGCACTCCTTCAGCGAGCTGCTGGAGAAGGAGGACGAGCTGCAGACCCGGGCCGGCGAGAGCGAGGACCACCGGATCGCCGTCCGGGCCTTCGTCGCCAAGGAGAAGCCGGCCTACGTCGGGCGCTGACCGGCGGCCGCCCCGCGCGCGTGACAGTCCGCCAGGTGGTCGTCGACCAGGCCGCAGGCCTGCATCAGCGCGTAGGCGGTGGTCGGGCCGACGAAGCGGAAGCCGCGCTTCTTGAGCTCCTTGGCCAGTGCGGTGGACTCCGGGGTCACGGCCGGCACCTCGGCGAGCGTGCGGGGGGCCGGCCGGGCCGGGTCGGCGGCGAACCGCCAGACCAGCTCGTCCAGGCCGCCGTCCAGGTCGAGGGCGGCGCGGGCGTTGGCCACCGTCGCCTCGATCTTGGCCCGGTTGCGGATGATGCCGGTGTCCTGCAGCAGCCGCTCGGTGTCGGCCGGGCCGTACGCGGCGACCGCGGCGATGTCGAAGCCCGCGAACGCGGCCCGGAAGCCCTCCCGGCGGCGCAGGATGGTGATCCAGGACAGCCCGGACTGGAAGGCCTCCAGGCTGATCCGCTCGAACAGGGCGGCGTCGCCGTGCACCGGCCGGCCCCACTCGGTGTCGTGGTAGAGGCGGTAGTCGTCCGCGGACTCGCCCCAGCCGCAGCGCAGCAGCCCGTCGGGGCCGAGGACGGCGCCGGTCACGACTGCTCCGGTCCGTGCTTCTTGAAGAGGTCGGCGCGCGGGTCCGCGGGCCGCTCGTCGGCCGTCCGCTCGTCGGCCGCCTGCTCCGGCAGCGGCTCGTCCTGCGGCTGCGCGGCCGGTGCGGTCCGGGGCTCGGCGGGCTCGGCGGGCTCGACCACCGCGGCGAAGGCCTCCAGCCCCGGCAGCGGCTCGTCCTGCGGCTGCCCGGGCGCCGGCTCCACCGCGCCCCGGACGACCGCGGCGGCCTCCAGCTCGGCGATCCGCGCGTCCCGCAGCGAGAGCTCCGCGCCGAGCCGGTCGAGTACGTTGTCGACCTCGTCCATGCGGTAGCCGCGCAGCGCCATCGGCAGCCGCAGTTCGTCCACGTCGTGCCGGCCGAGCGGCCGGTCCTGCGGCAGCCGGGCGGTGATCCGGTCGGGCAGCGCCTCCGGAAGCGTGCCGCCGCCACCGAGCGCCACCAGCGCCGCACCGCCGACCACCACGGCCATCGCCGCCACGATCACCCAGAACACGAGCCGCCTCCGTCAGTCACCGGCCCGTCTCCGGCAATGGTGGGATCATGGTCCCCGGACAGGCCGGGGCCCATCATTGCACCCGGGCGAGCTGTGGAGGAGATTCCGGTGGCACTGCGCCTTGGCCCGCGCGAGTTCGGCGACGACGAGCTGGTGATCATGGCGATCGTCAACCGCACCCCGGACTCCTTCTTCGACCGGGGTGCGACCTTCGCCGACGAGGCCGCCTTCGCCGCCGCCGACCGCGCGATCGCCGAGGGTGCGGCGATCCTGGACATCGGCGGGGTGAAGGCCGGACCCGGCGAGGAGGTCACCGTCGAGGAGGAGCTGCGCCGCACCGTGCCGTTCGTCGCCGAGCTGCGCAAGCGCCACCCGGACGCGGTGATCAGCGTGGACACCTGGCGGCACGAGGTCGGCGAGGCGGTCTGCGAGGCCGGCGCCGACCTGCTGAACGACGCCTGGGGCGGCGTGGACCCGAAGCTCGCCGAAGTCGCCGCCCGGTACGACGCCGGCCTGGTCTGCACCCACGCGGGCGGCGCCGAGCCGCGCACCCGGCCGCACCGGGTCGGCTACGAGGACGTGATGGCCGACATCCTGGCGGTCACCCTGGGCCTCGCGGAACGCGCGGTGGAGCTCGGGGTGCGGCGGGACGCCGTGGTCATCGACCCGGGCCACGACTTCGGCAAGAACACCCGGCACTCGCTGGAGGCCACCCGGCGGCTGCCGGAGATGACCGCGACCGGCTACCCGGTGCTGGTCTCGCTCTCCAACAAGGACTTCGTCGGGGAGACCCTGGACCGGCCGGTCGACGAGCGGCTGCTCGGCACCCTCGCCACCACCGCGGTCTCGGCCTGGCTGGGTGCACAGGTCTACCGGGTGCACCAGGTCGCCGAGACCCGGCAGGTGCTGGACATGGTGGCCTCGATCCGCGGCACCCGGCCCCCGGCGGTGGCCCGCCGGGGGCTCGCGTAGGGCCTCGGCCCGGCCGTCAGATCCGGGCGCCGTTCGGGCGGCGGGTCTCCGCCAGGATCTTCAGGACGTCGTCGACGTCGTCCACCACGTGGAAGAGGTCGAGGTCCTGGGGGGAGGCCTTGCCCTCGGCGATGAGGGTGTTCTTCAGCCAGTCGACCAGGCCGCCCCAGTAGGCGGTGCCGAAGAGGATCACCGGGAACCTGGTGACCTTGCGGGTCTGGACGAGGGTGAGCGCCTCGAACAGCTCGTCCAGGGTGCCGAGCCCGCCGGGCAGCACCACGAAGCCCTGCGCGTACTTCACGAACATCGTCTTGCGGACGAAGAAGTACCGGAAGTTCAGGCCCAGGTCGACGAACTCGTTGAGGCCCTGCTCGAAGGGCAGCTCGATGCCGAGTCCGACGGAGAGGCCGCCGGCCTCGGACGCGCCGCGGTTGGCCGCCTCCATGGCGCCGGGGCCGCCGCCGGTGATGACGGCGTAGCCGGCCTCGGCCAGGGCCCGGCCGATGGCCACGCCCGCGGCGTACTCGGTGGAGTCGACCGGGGTCCGGGCGGAGCCGAAGACGCTGACGGCGGCCGGGAGTTCGGCGAGCGCGCCGAAGCCCTCGACGAACTCCGAGGTGATCCGCAGCACCCGCCAGGGGTCGGTGTGCAGCCAGTCGGTCGGGCCGGTGGTGTCCAGCAGACGCTGGTCCGTGGTGCTGGTGCCGACCTGGTCGCGGCGGAGCAGCACCGGGCCCTTCTGCTTCTCGGGCCAGGGCTTCTTGGGCGCGGGCGCGTCGACTTCTTCGGGACCGTGCCCGTAGTGCTTTACGTCTCCAGTGCCTGTCATGACGAAACCCTACGCCCGCCGTCCACCGAATACGGCGAACGGCGGGTGGCGGCAGGGTGGACGTCAGGCGCCGGTCAGCCAGGCCGCGAGGCGCCGTTCGACCTCGGCGATCGCGCTCAGCGAGCAGTGCTCGTCGCGCTTGTGGGCGAGGTTCGGGTCGCCCGGCCCGTAGTTGACGGCGGGCACGCCGAGGGCGCTGAACCGGGCGACGTCCGTCCAGCCGAACTTGGCCCGGGCCTCGCCGCCGACCGCGTCCAGGAAGGCCCGCGCGGCGGGGCGGTCGAGGCCGGGCAGCGCGCCGGGGGCGGTGTCGGTGACGCGGAGCCCGTAACCCGCGAAGACCTCGCGGACGTGGTCGGCCGCCTGCTGCTCGCTGCGGTCGGGCGCGTAGCGGAAGTTGACCTGCACGGTGCACTCGTCGGGGATGACGTTGCCCGCGACGCCGCCGTCGATCCGGGTGGCGTTGAGGCCCTCGCGGTACTCCAGGCCGTCGATCAGCACCCGCCGCGGCTCGTACTCGGCGAGCCTGCGCAGCACCTCGACGGCCTTGTGGATGGCGTTGTCGCCGAGCCAGCTGCGGGCCGAGTGGGCGCGGGTGCCGGTGAGCACGATCTCGGCGCGCAGGGTGCCCTGGCAGCCGCCCTCGACGACGGCGCCGCTGGGCTCCATGAGCACCGCGAAGTCGGCGGCCAGCCAGTCGGGGTGCTCCTTGGCGAGGTGGCCGAGGCCGTTGCGGGTGGCCTCGACCTCCTCGCAGTCGTAGAAGACGAAGGTGAGGTCGTGGTTCGGCTCGGTGAGGGTGGCGGCGAGCCGCAGCTGCACGGCGACGCCGGACTTCATGTCGGAGGTGCCGCAGCCGTACAGCAGGTCGCCCTCGACGCGGGAGGGCAGGTTGTCGGCGATCGGCACGGTGTCCAGGTGGCCGGCGAGCAGCACCCGCTCGGCGCGGCCGAGGTTCGTCCGGGCGACGACGTTGTTGCCGTGGCGGTCGACCGTGAGGTGGGGCAGCGCCCGCAGCGCGTTCTCGACGGCGTCGGCCAGCGCCTGCTCGTCGCCGCTGACGGACGGGAAGTCGACCAGCTGCGCGGTCAGCGCACCGCCGTCGAGGGACAGGTCGAGGGGCGTGTTCGGGCTGCTCATGGTGGTTTAGCGTATCGGTGCCGCGGCCCGCCACGACGGGTGGCGCAACCGCCCGGGGCCGGCGGGCCGTCGGAGTGGGTACGGTGTGCGCACAGCGAGCGAGAGGGGCACTGGTGGCCGGAATGGCGGAGGGCGGGGCGGACGGTTCCACGGCGTCGGGACGGCGCCGCCGGCCGCGGCTGCTGCGCCGGGTGCTGATCGGCCTGGTGGCGGTGGCGCTGGTCGCGGGCCTGGTGCTGTACCTCAACCGGGACCGGCTGATCGTGCCGCCGGAGGGCTGTCGGATCACCACGGCGGCGGGCACCGGGACGCTGGACCTGGCGCAGGCCGCCAACGCCTCGACGATCGCCGCGGTGGCGATGTCCCGCGGCCTGCCGGAGCGGGCGGTGACGATCGCGCTGGCCACCGCGATGCAGGAGTCCAAGATCCACAACCTCACCGGCGGCGACCGCGACTCGATCGGCCTGTTCCAGCAGCGCCCGTCCCAGGGCTGGGGCACCGCGGAGCAGATCAAGGACCCGGTGTACGCCACCAACAAGTTCCTGGACGGCCTGGTGAAGGTGCCCGGGTACGCCCGGATGCCGCTGACCGACGCCGCGCAGCAGGTGCAGAAGAGCGGCTTCCCGCAGGCGTACGCCAAGCACGAGTCCAACGCGATGCTGGTGACCTCGGCGCTGACCGGCCGCGAGCCGGCCGCGCTCGACTGCGTGGTGCACGACCTGGCCGAGCCGGTCGCCGCGGTCGCCTCCGCCTCCGGTTCGCCCTCGGCCGCGGCCTCGCCGTCGGGCGGGCCGCGCCCGGCGGACGTCGGCGAGAAGGTCCGCCGCGAGTTCGGGCGGATGGTGGCGGTGTCGGACGCGCCGAAGGCGCCCAAGGACGCGCGGGCGGTGCTGGCGCTGAGCCCGCAGGCCTCGGCCTCGACCGACTCCGGTGCGGAGGGCCAGAAGCAGTCGGGCTGGGCGGTGGCCCAGTGGGCGGTGGCGCACGCGCAGGAGCTCGGCATCGGCGCGGTCTCCTACGACGGGCGGGTGTGGCGCTTCGACCGGCCCACGGACGGCTGGCAGGCGAAGGGCGCGGAGGACCGGGCGGACCGGGTGCTGGTCACCCTCGGGGCGCCGTGACCGCGGTGACGGTGCGTTGACGAACCCGTGAGCGGGTGTCGACCCGGCGGGTGACAGCGGTCAACGGCGGTGGACCGCCGGGCGCTCGGCCGCGGGCCGCCGCGCGGGGCCGGTCGGAGTAGTGCCGGCACCCGCCGCGACAAGGGAAGTGACGGTTCTTCACTCACCCCCGCGGGGGACCGGGCGCCGGGTGCGGCGCAAAGACGATCGTCCGATCTTTGCCTGCCCTTTACCTTCGGCGGGCGAAACCTTCCCGGCTCCCGAGCGGTATTCACGTCGTCCGCCCGACGGACGGCCATGTCCTCTCGTCTTAGGAGCACCATGTCTCACCCCCTCACGCGCCGGATCGCCCAGGCCGCACTGCTCGTCGCGGCCGGCGCGACGCCCCTGATCGCGGCCGGCTCCGCCTCGGCCGCCGACCTGGTGCCGCAGGGGACCGACCTGGGATCCGGCCTCACCCAGCTCGACTCCCCCTCCGGCACCGTGCAGGGCGCCGCCCACGAGCTCGGCCAGTCCGCGGGCGCCACCGGCGCCGCCACGGTCGCCACCGGTGTCCCGGCCGCGGGCGACGCCGCCGGCCACACCGTCGCCTCCGCGCTGCCGGACGCCGACACGGCCCTCGGCCCGGTGACCAACACCGCCGGCAAGACCACCGCCGCCACCGGCGCGCTCACCACCGTGGCCGGCCGGGTCGCCCCCGCGCTGGTCGACCGAGCGGGCCCGGCGGTCGCCGAGAAGGTGCTGCCCGCGGTGCCCGGCACCCGCAGCGCCCGCGCCGGCGGCCCGCTCGGCACCGTCACCGGCGCGCTGCCCACCAGCGGCCTGCCCACCGGCACCCTGACCAGCGCACTGCCCACCGGCGGCATCCCGCAGGCGCTGCCCGGCGCGGACACCCTCGGCACCCTGACCGGCTCGCCGGCCGCGGCGAACCGCCTGGGCGGCGTGCCCTCGCTCGGCTCCAACCCGACCGACCTGCTGGGCGGCGTGCTCGGCGGCACCCCGCTCGGGGGCCTGCTCGGCGGTGTCGGCGGCATCGGCGGCGCCCCGCGCCACCCGCCGCACGACGAAGGGCCGGCCCCCGAGCGGGGGCCGGCCCTTCGTCCGTCGGTCGCCGGCGTCAGCCGCCGAGCCGGGCCACGGCCGCGCGGACCCGCTCGTCGGTGGCGGTGAACGCCACCCGCACGTGCCGGTCGCCGGCCGGCCCGTAGAAGTCGCCGGGCGCCACCAGGATGCCCAGCTCGGCGAGCTCCGCCACCGTCTCCCAGCACGGCCGGCCCCGGGTCGCCCACAGGTAGAGGCTGGCCTCCGAGTGCTCGATGGTGAAGCCGTGCGCCTCCAGGGCGCCGCGCAGCGCCGTGCGGCGGGCCGCGTAGCGGGCCCGCTGCTCGGCCACGTGCGCGTCGTCCGCGAGCGCCGCGGCGGTCGCCGCCTGCACCGGGGCGGGCACGATCATGCCGCCGTGCTTGCGGACCTCCAGCAGCTCCCGGACGACGACCTCGTCGCCGGCCACGAAGGAGGCCCGGTAGCCGGCCAGGTTGGACCGCTTGGAGAGCGAGTGGACGGCCAGCAGGCCCTCGTGGGAGCCGCCGCACACCTCGGGGTGCAGCACCGACACCGGCTCGGCCTCCCAGCCGAGCTCCAGGTAGCACTCGTCGCTGACCAGCAGCGCGCCGTGCTCGCGGGCCCAGGCGACCGCGCGGCGCAGCTCGTCCGCGGCGAGCACCCGGCCGGTCGGGTTGGACGGCGAGTTCAGCCAGAGCAGCCGCACCCGGGAGCCCTCGAGCTCGTCGACGTCCTCGTACGCCACCGGCTCGGCGCCGCACAGCCGGGCACCCACCTCGTACGTCGGATAGGCCAGCCGCGGGTACGCCACCTGGTCGCCCGGGCCGAGGCCGAGCTGGCCGGGCAGCCAGGCCACCAGCTCCTTGGAGCCGACGGTCGGCAGGACGGCCTCCGGGCCGATCTCGGCGCCGCAGCGGCGGTTCAGCCAGCCGGCGATCGCCTCGCGCAGCTCCGGCGGGCCCCAGACGGTCGGATAGCCGGGGGTGTCCGTGCTGGCGGCCAGCGCCTTCTGGATCACCTCGGGCACCGGGTCGACCGGGGTGCCGACGGAGAAGTCGCACAGCCCGTCCGGGTGTGCGAGGGCGGTCCGCTTGTACGGCTCCAGCCGGTCCCACGGGAAGACCGGAAGCAGCTCGGAAACGCGGCGCGCCGCCCCCGGGTGGCCCGGGAACGGCGCGCGCGCGGTGTGATGGGTGCTCACGACTCAGTTGTCACCGATCAGTGTCGTCAGTGGTCGGCGTTCTGCGGCGGCAGGGCCGCGATGAACGGGTGGTCCTTCTCGATCAGGCCGAGCTTCGAGGCACCACCGGGCGAACCGAGGTCGTCGAAGAACTCGACGTTCGCCTTGTAGTAGTCCTTCCACTCCTCCGGAGTGTCGTCCTCGTAGAAGATCGCCTCGACCGGGCAGACCGGCTCGCAGGCGCCGCAGTCGACACACTCATCCGGGTGGATGTAGAGGGAGCGCTCGCCCTCGTAGATGCAGTCAACCGGGCACTCTTCGATGCACGCCTTGTCCTTGACGTCGACACAAGGCTGCGCGATGACGTAGGTCACGCTGTCGTTCCTCCTCGGCAGGGCCGGCGGCCCAAACTGTTTGCTTGCGTGCGCGGGTGAGCGCGGCGTCGTCGATGCCCGCCCCTAGTATCGCGGGTCGGAGACCGCAAATGCACAGGAGGTGCCCTCGATGGCGGACAGAGCCCCCGCGACAGGCCGCCCGGAGGTCCGTCTGAACCCCTCTGACGTGGGACGACGGGTGTCCGTGCGGCGCATCGCGGAGCTGGTCGACGGACGGCCGGTGTTCCGCGATGTGATCGGGGTGCTCGCATCCTGGGACGAGAACGGCCTCGCGGTGGTGCCCCGCAGCGGCGAGCCGGTGGTCTTCCCCGAGGAACTGCTCGTCGCGGGCAAGCCGGTGCCGCCCTTCCCGGCCCGCCGGGCGCCGCAGCCGGCCGCCGACCCCGTCGAGCTGCAGCGGACGGCCGCCCGCGGCTGGCCCGCGGTCGAGCAGGAGCGGCTCGGCGCCTGGGTGCTGCGCGCCTCCGCCGGATTCACCCGGCGGGCCAACTCCGTCCAGGCCCTCGGCGACCCCGGCCGCCCGCTCGCACGGGCGCTGGACGAGGTCCGCGCCTGGTACGCGGCCCGTTCGCTGCCGGCGTACGTCGAGGTGCTCGAACCCGGCTCGCCCGGCGACCTCGCCGCCGAACTCGCCCGACTCGGCGCCGGGCAGGCCGAGACGCTGTTCCGCACCGCGCCGCTCGCCCCGCTCGCCCGGGCCGCCGCCGCGTCGCACGGCCGGGTCCGGCTCTCCCGGACGGCCGACGCCCGCTGGATGTCCCGCTACCGCCGGGTGAGCGCCGACACCGCGGTGGAGCGGGCCGCCGCCGAGGTGCTGCACGGCGGCCCCTCGGTCTGGTTCGCGACCGTCCCCGACCCGGACGGCGGCGCCCCGCTGGCGATCGGCCGGGCCGTCGTCGACGGCCCGTGGGCCGGCTTCTCCGCGATCGAGGTCGACCCGTCGGCCCGCCGCTCCGGGCTCGGCACCGCGGTGATGGCCGTGCTCGCGGCCCGCGCCGCCGAGGAGGGGGCGAGCGGCGCGTACCTGCAGGTGGAGGCCGAGAACGCCGGCGCGATCGCGCTCTACGACGGGCTGGGCTTCACCACAAGTCACACTTACCACTACGCCCGGCTCCCCGAGCGGTAGCGTTCACCCCGCCACCTCAGTACCGACGAAGGCTGCTGTGACCGAGCAGAGCAGATCCCGCTTCCGCGCCGAGGCCCGGGCCGAACGCCCCGATCCCGTGCTGCTGTGCCTGCTCGCGGCCGCCGAGCACACCTTCGGCACGCCCGGGGACCCGGCGCCGCCGCCCACCCTGGACGAACTGCTGACGGCCTGCGGCGCCGCACTGGACCGGCACGCGGCCGCCGTCCGCCGGGCGGTCGCCGAGCGGCGGCCGGCCGGTCCCGAGGAGACGGCGGCCCTGCTCGCCGCGGTGCTCGGCGGCCGCGAGCGCTTCCACGGCCGCAAGGCGGACTACCGGCGGGTGGAGTCCTCGCTGCTGCCCGAGGTGCTGCGGCGCCGGCGCGGACTGCCGATCACGCTCTCGCTGGTGTGGATGGGCGTGGCCGCCCGGGCCGGCCTGGTCGTGCACGGCATCGCGCTGCCCGGCCACTTCATCGTCGCGGTGGCCGGCCCGTCCGGCGGCAACGACTACGTCCTCGCCGACCCCTTCCACGGCGGCCGGCTGCTCGACCTGTCGGACGCGGCGCAGCTGGTGACCGCCGCCGGGCACCAGTTCGGCACCGAACTCCTCACCCCCGCACAGCCGTTGGACATCGTGCTGCGGGTGCTCGGCAACATCCGGGCCTGGGCCGCGGACCGCCCCGAGCACGCCCGCACCCAGCTGTGGGCCACCGAGCTCGCCCTGCTGCTCCCCCGGCACCCCGCCCAGCTGCGCCTGGAGCGCGCCGAACTCCTCGTCCGCACCGGCGACTTCCTGGCCGGGGCGCTCGAGATGGAGGAGTACGCGCGGATCCTGGACGCCTTCGACCCGGAGGCCGCGGCGAAGGCCCGGCAGGACGCCCGGGCGGCCCGGCACCGGCTCAACTGACGCGGTGCGCCAGCCGCGTGCGCCGGGCGGGCCGGCGGGCGTTCACAGCCAGCCCTTCTCCTTCGCGACCCGCACCGCCTCGGCCCGGTTGCGGGCTCCGGTCTTCTGGATCGCCATCGACAGGTAGTTGCGGACGGTGCCCTCGGAGAGGTGCAGCCGGCGGGCGATGTCCGCGTTGACCGAGCCGTCGGCGGCGGCGGCCAGCACGTCCAGCTCCCGCCCGGTCAGCGGGTTGGCGCCCTCGGCGAGCGCGGCGGCGGCCAGCGTCGGGTCGATCACCCGCTCGCCGCGCAGCACCCGGCGGATCGCCTCGGCCAGTTCGGCCGCCGGGGCGTCCTTGACCAGGAAGGCGTCCGCCCCGGACTCCATCGCCCGGCGCAGGTAGCCCGGCCTGCCGAAGGTGGTGGCGATCACCACCTTGGTGCCGGGGCGGCGCCGGCGCAGCTCCCCCGCCGCCTCGATGCCGGTCATCCCGGGCATCTCGATGTCCAGCACGGCCACTTCCACGTCGTGGGCGACGGCCGCGTCCACGACCTCGTCCCCCCGCCCGACCTGGGCGACCACGTCGATGTCCCCTTCGAGTCCCAGCAGGGCGGCGAGGGCCTCCCGCACCATCCCCTGGTCCTCGGCCAGCAGCACGCGAATCATTCGCGCACACTATCGGTCGCCGCGGCCGCCGGGACGGCCCTCAGCGGCACGTGCGCCCGCAGCCTGAAGCCCCGGCCGTGCGGGCCGGGGCCGGTCTCCAGCCGGCCGTCGACCAGGGCGAGGCGCTCGCCGAGGCCGGACAGCCCGTTGCCGGGGCCGGACTTGCCGGGGCCGCGGCCGTTGTCGGTGACCTCCAGCACGGCGTAGCGCCGGCCGTCGTCCTCCCAGGTCTCGTCCATGGCGACGGTGCAGACGGTGGCGTCGGTGCCGTGCCGGACGATGTTGGTGACCGCCTCGCGCAGCGCCCAGGCGAGCGCACCGGCCTCCTCGCCGTCCAGGCCGGGGCGGGCGTCGGTGAGGCCGGGTGCGGCCTCCAGGGTGATCCGGGCGGTGGTGAGCGCGGTGCGGGCCGCGGCGAGCTCGACCGGCAGGGTGGGCCGGCGGAAGCCGCTGACCGCCTCCCGGACGTCGACCAGCGACTGCCGGGCGACGCTCTCGATGTCGGCGACCTGGCTGCGGGCCTGCTCCTGCTTGCCGGCGTCCATGAAGCGTCCGGCGAGCTCGCTCTTGATGGTGATCAGCGAGAGCGAGTGGCCGAGCAGGTCGTGCAGGTCGCGGGCGAGCCGCAGCCGCTCCTCGGACGCGGCGAGGTGGGCCACCGCGGCCCGGGCCTCGCGCAGCTCCTGCATGGTGGAGATCAGCCGCTGCAGGCCGGTCATGGCGAGGCCGGAGAGGAAGCACGGCACCACGATCGCGACCAGGGTGTCCTTGTCGGCGTCGACCAGCAGGCCCACCAGCAGGGCGGCCGCGGTGGCCGCGCCGACCCCGGCGACGCTGTACCGGCTCGGCACCACCACGGCGATGCAGACCGAGGCGTAGGTGAACAGGGTCAGCCAGGCCTCCCCCAGCACGAAGGGGGTGACGAGGGCCAGCGCGACCATCACCACGACCAGCGCGTAGTGCCCGGACCAGGTGCCCGGCCGGATCGAGCGGAAGGCCACCAGCGACAGGTAGCAGGCGAGGTACACGCCGAGCGCCGCCCAGCCGAACACCGTCGCCGCGGTGCCGTGGTGCCCGTCCACCAGGTCCTTCACCGGATAGGCCAGGTAGACCGCCCACAGCGACATCCAGCAGAGCTTCACCAGCAGTTGCCGGCGGCTCTCCACCTTCGCGCCGGGGATGTTCCGGAAGGAGGTGCCGGGCTCCGCCGGGCCCGCGTGCCTGTCCTGGTCGACCATGCCGGCCATCATGCCGCCCGGGTGTCCCGGCGGTACAGGAAGGCCGCCGCCGCGACGAACAGCGCCAGGAATCCGGCCATGCCGGCCACCGCGACGCCGTCCAGTCCCTGGCCGGGCTGCACGAAGGCGGCCAGCCGGTTGTACAGGTAGACGGGGTCGAACCGGGCGAAGGCCACCAGCGAGTCGCCGACCGGGAACCAGGTCCCGCCGAACAGCGCCATCAGCATGTAGACGATCATCACGATCGGCTGCACCGCGTCGGGCGCCGCCGCGTAGCCGAGCGCCACGCCCAGCGCGGCGAAGACGAAGCTGCCGAGCCACAGCACCGCCGCGAGGCCCAGCCAGCGGCCCGCCGACAGCTGCACGCCCTCGACCGCGCCGATCGCGAAGACCACCAGGATCGCCGGCAGCGTGGTCACCGCACAGGCGGCGATCTTGCCGACCGTGTACGCCCGCCCGGGCAGCGCGGTCAGCCGCAGCTGCCGCACCCAGCCGCTGCGCCGCTCCAGCGAGATCCGCTGCGCCGAGCCGGTGAGCACCGCGCCGACCGCGCCGAAGGTGGCCATCGAGACCATGAAGTACGACTTCGCCGGGACGCCGCCGGCCACGTCGCCGCCGCTGTAGGCGCTGATGAAGAAGACGTACAGCAGCGCCGGGTAGAGCACCGTGAACATCAGGTACCGCTTGTTGCGCAGGGTGCGCAGGATCTCCAGCCGGATCAGGGTGGTCATCGCACGGTCTCCTTCGCGGGGGCCGCGGCCGCCTCGTCGGCGGCGGCCTGCTCGGTGATGGTCAGGAAGGCCTGCTCCAGGCCGAGGCCGGTGACCTCCAGGCCGCGCGGGTACAGTCCGGCGCGGTAGAGGGCGGCGACGCAGGCGTCCGCGTCGGTGGCGCGGATCCGCACGGTGCGCACTCCGCCGGCCCGCCCGCCGACCTCCAGGCCGGCGACGCCGGGCAGGGCGCGCAGCAGGGCCTCGTCGGCCTCGCCGTCGCCGGGGTGCAGTTCGAAGCCGACCCGGCGGGCGCCCGCCCGGGCCTTGATCTCGGCGGAGGTGCCGTCGGCGATCAGCCGCCCCTTGTGCAGCACCAGCACCCGGTCGGCGACCGAGTCCGCCTCCTCCAGGTAGTGGGTGGCGAAGAGCACGGTGCGGCCGGCCGCGGCCTGGGCCCGCATGGCGGCCCAGAAGGCCTGCCGGACGGAGACGTCCATGCCGGTGGTGGGCTCGTCGAGGACGATCAGGTCGTTGGCGCCGGCCACCGCGAGGGCGAAGCGGACGCGCTGCTCCTGGCCGCCGGAGAGCTTGTCGACCCGGCGGTCGGCGATCTCGGTGATGCCGGCCTCGGCGAGCACCGCGTCGACGGTGTGCCCGCGGGGGTGGATGCCGCAGGCGAGGGCCACCAGTTCGCGGACCTTGACCTCGGTCATCAGGCCGCCGCTCTGCAGCATGGCGCCGACCCGGCCGGCCTCGATCGCGGCCCGCGGCGGGCCGCCGAACAGTTCGACGCTGCCCGTGTCCGGTTCGCGCAGGCCGAGCAGCAGGTCGAGGCTGCTGGACTTGCCCGCGCCGTTCGGCCCGAGCAGCGCGACCGTCTCGCCCGGCCGCAGGACGAGGTCCAGCCCGTCCACCGCCGTGACGCGGCCGTAGCGCTTGCTGACGTTCCGGAAGGCCGCGACCTCCCCCGTGCCCGTACCCATCTGCCCGCCGTCCCTCCGACGCCCGCTTCGCTGACTCCACCAGGCTCGCGCGGAGCGGGGGGCGGGCGGCAGTGCGGGCCGTCGTGTCCTCGGCATGACGGATGTCATGCCGAGGACACCGGTGCGGGTCAGAGCCCCAGCGAGCGCTTCAGGAAGTCGACCTGGAGCAGCAGCAGGTTCTCCGCGACCTGCTCCTGCGGGGTCATGTGGGTGACCCCGGAGAGCGGCAGCACGGTGTGCGGGCGGCCGGCGGCGAGCAGCGCGGAGGAGAGCCGCAGGGTGTGGGCGGCGACGACGTTGTCGTCGGCCAGCCCGTGCACGATCATCAGCGGCCGTTCCAGCTTGGCCGCGTCCGCGGTCAGCGAGTTGGCGTCGTACACCTCGGGGTGCTGCTCGGGGTGGCCGAGGTAGCGCTCGGTGTAGTGGGTGTCGTACAGCCGCCAGTCGGTGACGGGGGCGCCGGCGACGGCCGCGTGGAAGACGTCCGGGCGGCGCAGCACGGCGAGGGCGGAGAGGTAGCCGCCGTAGGACCAGCCGCGGATCGCGACCCGGCCGAGGTCGAGCGGGAACTCCTCGGCGAGTGCGTGCAGGGCGTGCACCTGGTCGTCGAGGGTGATGCCGGCGAAGTCGTGCCGGATCGACTTCTCCCAGGCGGGGCTGCGGCCGGGGGTGCCGCGGCCGTCGGCGACCACCACGGCGAAGCCCTGGTCGGCGAACCACTGCGAGGTCAGGTGCGGGTTGTGCGCCTGCACGACGCGCTGGCCGTGCGGTCCGCCGTACGGGTCCATGAGGACGGGCAGCGGGCCGTCCCGCTCGGGGTCGTGGCCGGTGGGCAGCAGGACGGCGGCGGGGATCCGCCGGGTGCCGGCGAAGCGGAAGGCGGGGCGGGCGGTGAGCAGCGGCGTCTCGGCGTACGAGGCGACGGTGGCCACGGCGGTGCCGTCCCGCAGCACCTGGACGAGGGTGCCGGGGCGGTCCGGGGAGGCGCTGGAGAGCACGGTGGTGCCGCTGGCGTGGACGGCGGCCGCGGCACCGTCGCCGTCCGGCCCGAACGGGGCGACGCCGTCCGCGCCGGCCCGGAACAGGCCCGTCCAGCCGGGCGGGCGGCCGCTGCCCGCCTCACCCTCGGAGGCGGTGAAGAGCACCTCGTCGTCGCTCACCGCGAGGACGGAACGGACATGCAGCGCGGCGTCGGTGACGGTCCGTTCGCCGATCAGCAGGGCGCGGGCGCCGCTCTCGTCGGAGATCCGCACCAGCCGGCCGTCCGGAGTCCAGGCGGGGACGCCGCCGAAGAGCTCCAGCCAGGCGCCGTCCTGCTCCTCGACGAGCGGGGCGGTGCTGCCGTCGGCGGTGTCGACGGTGCGGATCTGCTGGCTGCGCTGGTCGCGGGCCTGGACGAGCAGCAGCGGGGCGCCGCCGGCCGACCAGTGCACCCGGGCCAGGTACGGGAAGGCCGCGCGGTCCCAGACCACCTCGGTGCGGGCGCCGCCGTCCAGGTCGACGAGCCAGAGTCCGACCTCGGCGTTGGGGGTGCCGGCGGCCGGGTAGGCGACCTCGGCGGGGGCGGCGGAGGGGTTGGCCGGGTCGGCGATCCACCAGCGCCGGACGGGGGTGTCGTCGACCCGGGCGACGAGCAGCCGGCGGCTGTCCGGCGACCACCAGTAGCCGCGGTCGCGGTCCATCTCCTCCTGGGCGGCGAACTCGGCCTGGCCCCAGGTGACTCCGTCGGCCTCGGGCTCGGCGAGGGCGCGGTCGCCGCCGCCGTCGGTGCGGGTGACGCGCAGTGCGCCGGCGGTGGTGGCGTAGGCGACGTGGCTGCCGTCGGGGGCCGGCCGCGGGTCCAGCAGCGGCCCCTCGGCGGGCAGTTCGCGGGCGGTGCCGGTGGCGAGGTCGGCGGCGAAGAGCCGGCCGGAGAGCGCGAAGGCGGCGAGCGAGCCGGTGGCGTCGAGGGCGTAGCCGACGATGCCGGCGGAGCCCTCGCGGCTGCGCTCGCGGCGGGCCCTCTCGGCGGCCGAGAGGTGTTCCTCGCCGCCGCCGAGCAGGGCGGCGGGGTCGGCGGCGACCCGCTCCTCGCCGGTGGCGGGGTCGAGGGTCCAGAGGCTGTTGGCGCGGTCGCGGCCGGAGCCGGAGCGCAGGAAGACGACCCGGCCGCCGTCGGGTGCGACGGCGAAGGAGCGGGGCGCGCCGACGGTGTAGCGCAGGGTCCGCGCGTACTGCCGGGGGAAGGTGTCCGCAGGGTTCTCGGTGGTCATGGCACCCGACCCTACGGCCTGCCCCCGCCGGTGATCACTCGTTCGGAGCAGCCCCGGGCAACGGCCCCCGGAGGGCCCACGGGCCGTGTGCCACCGGCCGTTCGGCCGTCCGGAGCACCCCCGCGCCACGCTTGCCCACCTCACGGTACGTAATACCGGGGTCACCGATCGGGTATGTGTTGCTCATCGCGATACGGAGCCGGACCGTCCCGTTCCCTCCCGGTTCCGGATCGAGAGCCCGTCCCGCACGACCCGCCGCCCGTCCCGGGCGGCGCACCCGAGAAGGGGTGTGAGCCCTCATGGCTTTGTCCGTCTCCGCAGCCGTGCTGATGCTGGTCATCGTGGTGGTCCTGGTCCGCCGGTCCGGCCTGAAACTGGCGCACGCGATCATCTGCGCGCTCCTCGGCTTCTACCTCGCCTCCACCTCGATCGCGCCGTCGATCCAGGAGGTCACCAGCAACGTGGCAGGGATGATCAATGGCCTGAAGCTCTGACGGACCGGCGGTCGCTAGGCTGACGGCCATGACCGCAGCCTCCGACCGCCCGCCCCGCCGCCTGCTCCTGGTGCACGCGCACCCCGACGACGAATCGATCGGCAACGGAGCCACCATGGCGCGGTACGCCGCCGAGGGTGCCCTGGTCACGCTGGTGACCTGCACCCTCGGCGAGGGCGGTGAGGTGATCCCGCCCGAGTCGGCCCACCTGACGGCCGATCGGGACGACACCCTGGGCGAGCACCGGATCGGCGAGCTGTCCGCGGCGATGCGCGCGGTCGGCGTCGCCGACTTCCGCTTCCTCGGGGGCCCGGGCCGCTACCGCGACTCCGGGATGATGGGCGTCGCCGAGAACGACCGTCCGGACTGCTTCTGGCAGGCCGACCCGGACGAGGCCGCCGACCACCTGGTCGCGGTGGTCCGCGAGGTCCGGCCGCAGGTGCTGGTCACCTACGACGAGAACGGCGGCTACGGCCACCCCGACCACGTCCAGGCGCACCGGGTGGCGCTGCGGGCGTACGAGCTGGCCGCGGACCCGGCGCACCGCCCGGAGCTGGGCGCGGCCTGGCGGATCGCCAAGGTCTACTACAACCGGATGCCGCGCTCGGTGATCGAGCAGGGGCTGAAGGAGACGGCCGACGCCGCGGTCTTCCCCGGCACCGCCGCCACGGGCGACGTGCCCGGCGTGGTGGACGACGCGGTGGTGACGACGGTGCTGGACGGGACGGCGTACGCCGGGGCGAAGGCGGCCGCGATGCGGGCGCACGCGACGCAGATCACCGTGGCCGGCCGGTACTTCGCGCTCAGCAACGACCTGGGGCAGCCGCTGCTGGCCACCGAGTACTACGAGTTGGTGCACGGCGAGCCGGGCGGGGTCCTGCCGGAGACGGACCTCTTCGCCGGGGTGGCGCCGTGAAGGCGCTGCAGGTGGTGCTGGGCACCCGCTCGGAGCGCATGGCCGAGCCGCTGCCGCCGCGCGGTTTCCGGGTGGCGGCCTACGTGGTGCTGTTCCTCGTGGGGGCCGCGGTCTCGTTGTGCGGAGCGTTCGTGCAGGCCCTGTGGCCCCCGTTCGGCGTGCTGCTGGCGCTGGGCGCGACCGGCGGGGTGTTCTACGGCGGGCTCCGGCTGACGGGCACGAAGCTCGGCGCGGGCATCCCGCTGGCCGGCTGGTTCGCCGTGCTGATGGTGATGATGGCGCCCCGCCCGGAGGGCGATTTCGTCCTGGCCGCCGGTCTGACCTCGTACCTCTACCTGTTCGCGGGCGCGGTCGCCGGGGTGGCCTGTGCGACGCTGCCGACCCGGACGCCCCTCGGTTTCGGCGCGGCCGGCAACGATCGGCAACGGCCCGTCAAGGACCCCCACGCATAGCCCGATAGCGGAATTATCGGACATATCGGCTTCTTTCCGATCCGGACCGGCTCCCGGCGCTTCCCAGTATGGTGGTGCCGGTGCGGGTGCCTCCGGTCCGATCGGCCGGGGAACGACAGCCCCGGATGCCTCGGACGCAGGGCGGGAAGGTACCTTCGCCCCAGTCGCGTGGCGGCGGCGCCGTCTCAGCCAACACGTGAAGAAGCTGGTGTCGGAGGGTCCGTCCGGTCCGCAGCGCGGTGCCGCACCGCACGCGGAGGGACGTCCCACAACCCGCGGCCGCCGCCCGTCGGCGCGGCCGCGAACCCGGAGCAGAGCAGCATTGAGCAGCCGCGAATCTGACAGCGCGTACCCGTCGCCCCGTGGGGCCACCCCCGGCCGCCGCACCGCGGACGGGGCGGACGCCTACCCTTCCGGCACCCCGCCGTACGGCACCGGACTGCCGGGCGCCGCCGCGTTCGCGCACGGCCGCAACGACGACCCCTTCGGCACCGCGACCCAGGGGGGCCCCGGCGCCCCGGAGGCCGCGGCCGACGAGGTGCCGAAGACCGAGACCACCCTGACCACCCGGATCCGGATCAACATCCCCGGCTCCCGGCCGATCCCGCCGGTCGTGGTGCGCAGCCCCGTCAAGAACGAGGAGCCCGCGGCCGGGGCGGGTGCGCCCGGGCCGCGCTCCGAGGGCACCGGCTCCCCCGTCCTCGGCCTCGTCGACGCCGGCACCGCCGACGCCCCGGCGAACCTGCCGCCGCAGTGGCAGGACGGCGGCCCCCAGGGTGGCCCCGCCGGTGGCCCCGCCGGCGGCCAGGGCCGCCCCGACGGCACCAGCGAGTCGGAGTCCACCGGCGCCTGGTTCCGTCCGCGCCAGAAGGGCCGCCAGGACGCCGGGCCCGCCCCCGTGCCGGCCGGCGCCCCGGGCGGGGCGCCGCAGCCGGGCCCGC